>DATHAK010000255.1:0-3265 GCA_035296685.1 Blastococcus sp. | reverse complement strand
GGCGCGCAGCTCCTTCGGCGACGACACGCTGCTCGTCGAGCGCTACGTCGGCAACTCCCGGCACATCGAGGTGCAGGTGCTCGGCGACGCCCACGGCAACGTCATCCACCTGGGCGAGCGCGAGTGCAGCCTGCAGCGCCGTCACCAGAAGGTCATCGAGGAGGCGCCGTCGCCGCTGCTCGACACCGCCTCGCGGGCGTCGATGGGCCGCGCCGCCGTGGAGGCGGCCAAGGCCGTCGGCTACACCGGTGCGGGCACCGTCGAGTTCATCGTCGACGCCGACCGGCCGCGCGACTTCTTCTTCCTGGAGATGAACACCCGCCTCCAGGTGGAGCACCCGGTGACCGAGATGATCACCGGGCTGGACCTCGTCGAGCAGCAGGTGCGCGTCGCGGCGGGGGAGCGGCTCCCGGTCGACCAGAGCGACATCTCCCTCGACGGGCACGCCATCGAGGCGCGCCTCTACGCCGAGGACCCCGCCCGCGGCTTCCTCCCGCAGGCGGGCACCGTGCTCGGTCTGGTGGAGCCGTCAGGACCGGGGATCCGGGTCGACAGCTCCCTGGCCGTGGGCTCCGTGGTGGGCTCCGACTACGACCCGATGCTGGCCAAGATCATCGCCTGGGCGCCGACGCGCGAGACCGCCCGGGCGCGGCTGGTCGGCGCGCTGGGCCACACCGCCGTCCTCGGGGTGACGACGAACGCCGCGTTCCTGCGGGCGCTGCTCGACGACGCCGACGTCGTCGCCGGGAAGCTCGACACCGGCCTGATCGAGCGGCGGGGCGACGTCCTGACCGCGCCCGAACCGCCGCCCCCGCACTTGTACGCCGCCGCGGCGCTGGCGCTGCTGATCGAGGGCGAGCCCGCCGGTCCCGTCGTCGACCGGTGGGACGTGCCCGACGGATGGCGCCTGGGCGAGCCCGCGTGGACCGTGCGCCGGCTGCAGGCTCCCGGGGGTGAACCGGTGGAGGTGCGGCTGCGCGGCCGCTCGTCGGCGGCCGAGGTGCGGGTCGGGGACGGCGAGCCGGTGCCCGCGCGCGCGAGGCGGGACCGCGACCGGCTGACGGTGAGCCTGGACGGGCTGACCATGTCCTACGTCCTCCAGCACGAGGGCGGCACGGTCTGGCTGGCCGCCGACGGTCACGTCACCGCGCTGCGCGAACACGAGCGGTCGGCGTCGGCCGCGGAGGGTTCCGCCGGGAACGGCGTGGTGACCGCGCCCATGCCGGGCACGGTGACCGTGGTGCAGGCAGCGGTCGGCGACGAGGTCGAGGCGGGGACCCCGCTGCTCGTCGTCGAGGCGATGAAGATGGAGCACGTGCTGACCGCCCCGGTCGCGGGAACGGTCGCCGAGCTCGGTGTGACAGCCGGCCAGACGGTCGCGCTGGACGAGCGGGTGGCCCTGGTGACCCCGGCGGCGCCCGCTCCTGAGCAGCAGGAGACGTGATGCTGGACTACCGGCTCGACGACGAGACCGAGGCCCTCCGGACGACGGTGCGCGAGTTCGCGCAGGAGGTCGTCGCCCCGCAGATCGGGGAGTTCTACGAGCGCGACGAGTTCCCGACCGCGATCGTGCGGCAGATGGGCGAGCTCGGCCTGTTCGGCCTGCCCTTCCCGGAGGAGTACGGCGGCTCCGGCGGCGACTACTTCCACCTGTGCGTCGCGCTCGAGGAGCTGGCCCGCGTGGACAGCTCGGTGGCGATCACCCTGGAGGCCGGGGTCTCGCTCGGCGCCATGCCGATCTTCCGGTTCGGCACCGAGGAGCAGAAGAAGGAGTGGTTGCCGCGGCTGTGCTCCGGCGAGACGCTCGGCGCGTTCGGGCTGACCGAGCCCGGCGGCGGCTCCGACGCGGGTGCCACGAAGACGACCGCCCGGCTGGAGGACGGCTCCTGGGTGATCAACGGGTCGAAGGCGTTCATCACCAACGCGGGCACCGAGCTCACCTCGCTGGTCACCGTCACCGCCGTCACCGGCACGCGCCCGGACGGCGGCAAGGAGATCTCCGCGATCATCGTGCCGTCGGGCACCGAGGGCTTCACCGTCGGCCAGCGGTACTCGAAGGTCGGCTGGAACGCCTCCGACACCCGCGAGCTGTCGTTCAGCGACGTCCGGGTGCCCGAGGAGAACCTGGTGGGGGAGCGCGGCCGCGGCTACGCGCAGTTCCTGTCGATCCTGGACGAGGGCCGGATCGCCATCGCCGCGCTGTCGGTCGGTCTGGCGCAGGGCTGCGTGGACGAGTCGATCAAGTACGCACGCGAGCGCGAGGCGTTCGGGCAGCCCATCGGGCGCAACCAGGCGATCGCGTTCATGATCGCCGACATGGAGGTGCGCGCCTCCACGGCGCGGCTGGCCTACTACCGCGCCGCCGAGAAGATGCTCCGGGGTGAGCCGTTCAAGCGCGAGGCATCGATCGCCAAGCTCTACAGCTCGGAGGTGGCGATGGAGAACGCCCGCTGGGCGACGCAGGTGCACGGCGGGTACGGCTTCATGAACGAGTTCCCGGTGGGCCGCTTCTACCGCGACGCGAAGATCCTGGAGATCGGCGAGGGCACCAGCGAGGTGCAGCGGATGCTCATCGCGCGCGACCTCGGCGTCGGCTAGACCGTTCCGGCGCCGCGGTTGCGCACTCGTGGACCGGTCCGAGGCGGTAGACAGGGCCATGAGCGCGCAGCGGCGGATCCTGGAGGGCGCCCGCCGGCGGACGCTGCCGGCGCTCATCGGCCTGGTCCTGGTCGCCCTGGTGGCCGTCGAGGGGTTGCTGCTCGGCCTGGGGCTGCTCGTCACCCGGGTGCTCGCCCGCACCTCGCTGGCGCGGGGAGAGGTCGCCTTCGAGCAGTTCGTGGTCGACCACCGGTCGCCGTTGTGGAACCAGGCGACCCGGGTCGGCACGCTGCTCGGCGCCACCAACTCGGTGATCGCGCTGACCGCCGTCGGTTGCCTCCTGCTCGCCTGGCGAGGACACGGTCCGCGGCTGCCGACGTTCCTCGCGGTGGCCGTCGCCGGTGAGACCGTCCTGTTCGTCGTGGCCTCGACGGCCCTCGACCGCCTCCGTCCGGCGATCCCGCACCTCGACGAGGCGCCCCCGACGTCCAGCTTCCCGTCCGGGCATACTGCGGCGACGATGGCGCTGTGGGTCGGCCTCGCGCTGGGCCTGGCCCGGACGCATCCGCACCATCCGCTCCGGATCCTGAGCTGGGTGCTCGCAGTGGCGTTGCCGGTCGTCGTGCTGGTCTGCCGGCTCTACCGGGGGATGCACTGGCCGACCGAT
>DATHAK010000254.1:0-8155 GCA_035296685.1 Blastococcus sp. | reverse complement strand
GTCTTCCGCGACCGGGGCGTCGCGCTGATGCTCGACGAGATCCGCGCGTCGATGGAGGGCTTCGGCGTCGACTTCGACGTCTGGTTCAGCGCGAAGTCGCTGTACGACACCGGTGCGGTGGACAAGGCGCTGGCCCGGCTGCGCGAGCAGGGGCACGTCTACGAGTCCGAGGGCGCGGTGTGGCTGCGGACCACGACCTTCGGCGACGACAAGGACCGCGTGCTGGTCAAGGCCGACGGGGAGACGACGTACTTCGCCTCCGACTGCGCCTACTACCTCGACAAGCGGGCCCGCGGCTTCGACCGGGTCGTGATCATGCTCGGCGCCGACCACTCCGGCTACGTCGGCCGGTACAAGGCGCTGGTGGCCGCGGCCGGCGACGACCCGGCGACGCATCTGGAGATCCAGATCGGCCAGCTGGTCAACCTGGTCCGCAACGGCGAGCCGGTCCGGATGAGCAAGCGGGCCGGCAACTTCGTGCTGCTCACCGACCTCGTCGAGGCGGTCGGCATCGACGCCGCGCGGTACGCCCTGGCGCGCGCATCGGTGGACCAGCAGATCGACATCGACGCCGACCTCTGGAGCCGGCAGACCCACGACAACCCGGTCTTCTACGTGCAGTACGCGCACGCCCGCATCTCCTCGGTGCTGCGCAACGCCGCCGAGCTGGGCCTGCAGCTGGGGGAGGCGGGGGAGGTCGGCGTCGGCCAGCTGTCCCACGAGCGCGAGACCGACCTGCTGCGCGCGGTCGGCGAGTTCCCGCGGGTGCTGGCGGGGGCGGCCGAACTGCGCGCACCGCACCGGGTGGCCCGGTACCTCGAGGAGCTGGCCGGCACCTACCACCGCTTCTACGACTCCTGCCGCGTCCTGCCGCGCGGCGACGAGGAGGCGACGGCGCTGAACACCGCCCGCCTGTGGCTGTGCGCGGCGACCGCCGTCGTGCTGCGCAACGGCCTGGCCGTGCTGGGCGTGCACGCACCGGAGCGGATGTGAGAGCGCACCCGGCAGGCCCCCTGCATGGAGGATTGGCCCAGCCCACCGGCGCCGGCGCCCCGCCCGAGGACCTCGGCGCGCTCGACCCCCACGTCTGGCCGAGCTCGGCGCAGCGGATCGACGGCGAGCTGCACCTGGGCGGCCGTGCGGTGACCGAACTGGCCCGCACCCACGGCACCCCGCTGTTCGTGCTGGACGAGGGCGACTTCCGCGGCCGCTCCGCCGAGTTCGCCGGCGCGTTCGAGGGGGCCGACGTCCACTACGCCTCGAAGGCGTTCCTCTGCGGGCAGGTCGCCCGGTGGATCGCCGACGACGGGCTGCACCTGGACGCCTGCAGCGGCAACGAGCTGTCGCTGGCCCTGGCCGTCGGGTTCCCCGCCGAGCGGATCGCGCTGCACGGCAACAACAAGTCCCCCGAGGAACTGCGGCTCGCCGTCGACGCGGGCATCGGGCGCATCGTCGTCGACTCCTTCGACGAGATCGAGCGCCTGGTGCCGCTGGCCTCGACCCGGGTGGCCGACGGCGGTGCACCCGTGACGGTGCTCGTCCGCGCCACCGTCGGCATCGAGGCGCACACCCACGAGTTCATCGCCACCGCGCACGAGGACCAGAAGTTCGGCTTCTCGCTGGCCACGGGTGACGCCCTCACCGCCGCCGTCCGCGTCGTCCGCGAGCCCGCGCTGGAGCTCGCCGGACTGCACAGCCACATCGGCTCGCAGATCTTCGACACCGCCGGGTTCGAGGCCGCGGCCCACCGGGTGGTCGGGCTGCTCGGCCAGGTGCACCAGGCCACCGGGGTGATGCTCGGCGAGCTGAACCTCGGCGGCGGCTTCGGCATCGCCTACCTCTCCGAGGACGACCCGGTGGCTCCGGCCGACGTGGCGCGGCGGCTGCGCACCGTCGTCGCGGCCGAGTGCGCCGCCCTCGACCTCCCGGTCCCGCGGCTGGCGGTCGAGCCGGGCCGCGCGATCGCCGGCCCCGGCACCGTCACCCTCTACGAGATCGGCACCATCAAGCCGGTGCGGCTGGGGGCCAGCGGGGCGCCGGGCACGCCGCTGGTGCGCAACTACGTCTCGGTCGACGGCGGGATGAGCGACAACATCCGCACCGCCCTCTACGACGCCAGCTACACCTGCGTCCTGGCCAACCGCAGCTCCGACGCCCCGCCGGCCCTGTGCCGCGTCGTCGGCAAGCACTGCGAGAGCGGCGACGTCCTGGTCCGCGACCTGTGGCTGCCCTCGGACGTCCGGTCCGGCGACCTGCTCGCGGTGGCCGCCACCGGCGCCTACTGCTGGTCGATGGCGAGCAACTACAACTACCTGCTCAAGCCCCCGGTGGTCGCGGTGCGGGACGGCGCCGCCACGGAGATCGTGCGACGGCAGAGACTGTCCGACGTGTTCGCCCTCGACGCCGTCCTCGCGGACCTCCCGGCTCCGTCACCGGCACCCGACCAGCCCGCTCCCGAGCACGCCGCGGGGTTCCGGTCGTGACGGCCCCGCTCCGGGTCGCGCTGCTCGGCTGCGGCACCGTCGGCAGCCAGGTGCTGCGGCTGATCGACGAGCAGGCCGCCGACCTCACCGCCCGCATCGGCCGCCCGGTCGAGGTCGCGGGGGTCGCCGTCCGCCGGCCGGCCCACCACCCCGACGTCCCGGCGCACCTGCTCACCACCGACGCCCTGGGCCTGGTGACCCGCCCCGACGTCGACCTCGTCGTCGAGGTCATCGGCGGCATCGAGCCCGCGCGGACCCTGATGATGGCGGCGTTCGAGGCGGGCAAGTCGGTGGTCAGCGCCAACAAGGCACTGCTGGCCGACGACGGCGTCGAGCTGCACGCCACCGCCGCCAAGGCCGGCGTCGACCTCTACTACGAGGCCGCGGTCGCCGGCGCGATCCCGCTGCTGCGCCCGCTGCGCGAGTCGCTCGCCGGTGACCAGATCCGCCGGGTCGTCGGCATCGTCAACGGGACGACGAACTACATCCTGTCGCGGATGGCCGAGACCGGCGCCGGCTTCGCCGAGGCGCTGGCCGAGGCCACCGAGCTCGGCTACGCCGAGGCAGACCCGACCGCCGACGTCGACGGGTTCGACGCCGCCGCGAAGGCCGCCATCCTCGCCTCGCTCGCCTTCCACACGCCGGTCACCGCGGCCGACGTGCACCGCGAGGGCATCTCGTCGGTGACCGCGACCGACGTCGCCCGCGCCGCCGAGATCGGTTGCACCGTGAAGCTGCTGGCCATCTGCGAGCGCGTCGGGAACGGGAACGGGAACGGCGAGGGCGACTCGGTGGCCGTGCGCGTGCACCCGGCGATGATCCCGACCTCGCACCCGCTGGCCGCGGTCGGCGGCGCCTTCAACGCGGTCTTCGTCGAGGCCGAGGCCGCGGGGCAGCTGATGTTCTACGGGCAGGGCGCCGGGGGAGAGCCCACCGCGAGCGCCGTCCTCGGCGACCTGGTGGCCGTCGCCCGCAACCGCCTCGCCGGCGCCGCCGGTCAGTCGACCACCGGGTACGCCAACCTCGCCGTCCGGCCCATGGACGAGACGCCCACCCGGTACCACGTGAGCCTCGACGTCGCGGACCGGCCGGGCGTCCTGGCCACCGTCGCGCAGGAGTTCGCCGTGCACGACGTGAGCATCTCCACCGTGCGCCAGGACGGGAGCGGCGACGCCGCGACCCTGGTCATCGTCACCCACAGCGCCCCCGACGCCGCGCTCGCGGCGACCGTCGCCGCGCTGCGGGACATGCCGGCCGTCCGGGCCGTGACCAGCGTCCTGCGGGTGGAGGGGCTGTCGTGACGGTGACCCCGGGCTGGCCCGGGCTGATCGAGGCCTACCGCAAGCGGCTGCCGGTCAGCGAGAGCAGCCCCGTGGTCACGCTCCAGGAGGGCAACACCCCGCTGATACCCGCGCTCGAGCTGTCCCGCCGCACCGGCTGCGACGTCTACCTGAAGGTCGAGGGGCTCAACCCCACGGGCTCGTTCAAGGACCGTGGCATGACGATGGCCATCACCAAGGCCGTCGAGGAGGGCTCGCGGGCGGTCATCTGCGCCTCGACCGGCAACACCAGCGCCAGCGCCGCGGCCTACGCCGCCCGGGCCGGGCTCACCTGCGCCGTCCTCGTGCCCCAGGGCAAGATCGCGATGGGCAAGCTCGCCCAGGCGCTGGTGCACGGCGCACAGCTGCTACAGGTCGAGGGCAACTTCGACGACTGCCTGACCCTGGCGAGCAAGCTCGCCATCGACTACCCCGTGAGCCTGGTCAACAGCGTCAACCAGTTCCGCATCGAGGGCCAGAAGACCGCCTCGTTCGAGATCGTCGACGTCCTCGGCGACGCTCCCGACATCCACTGCCTCCCGGTCGGCAACGCCGGCAACATCACCGCCTACTGGCAGGGCTACCGGGAGTACTGCCGCACCAGCCCGGCCCCCGGCCCCGCCACCCGGACGCCGCGCATGTGGGGCTTCCAGGCCGCGGGCGCGGCGCCGATCGTCACCGGCCAGGTCGTCGAGAACCCGACCACCATCGCGACGGCGATCCGGATCGGGAACCCGGCCTCCTGGACCAAGGCGCTGGCGGCGCGCGACGAGTCCGGCGGCCGGATCGACGCCGTCACCGACCGCGCGATCCTCGCCGCCTACCGGCTGCTCGCCCGCAGCGAGGCCGTGTTCGTCGAGCCCGCCTCGGCGGCCTCGGTCGCCGGCCTCCTGCAGGTGGCGGCAGCCGGCGAGCTGGAGCCGGGGCAGCGGGTGGTCTGCACCGTCACCGGGAACGGCCTCAAGGACCCGGAGTGGGCGATCTCCGGTGCCCCCGTGCCGGTGACGATCCCGGTCGACGCCGCGGCGGCGGCCGCCCAGCTGGGTCTGTGACCGCTCCCTCCGGCGACCCGGTGCGGATCCGGGTGCCCGCGACCAGCGCGAACCTCGGCCCGGCCTTCGACTCGGCCGGCCTGGCGCTCGGCTGTCACGACGTCCTCGAGTTCCGCGCCGCCGACGCCGGCCTGGAGGTCGCGATGAGCGGCGAAGGGGCGACCACGCTGCCGACGGGAGCCGGCCACCTCGTCGTCCGCGCGTTCCGGGCCGCCTGCGACGAACTGGGCTGGCGTCCGGCCGGACTGCGGCTGGTCGCCGAGAACTCGATCCCGCAGGGGCGGGGGATGGGCTCCTCGGCCGCGGCGGTCGTCGCCGGCATCGTCGGCGCGTGGGCGCTGTGTCCCGACGTCCAGGGCATCGACCGCGACGCCGTCCTCCGGCTGGCGACCGAACTGGAGGGGCATCCCGACAACGTGGCCGCCTGCCTGCTCGGCGGCGCCACGCTGTCGTGGATGGCGGCCGACGGTGCCCGGGCCGCGCGGCTGGACGTCCACCCCGACATCCGGCCGGTCGTGCTCGTGCCGGCCGACACGCTGTCCACGCACGTCGCCCGGGGACTGCTCCCGGACGTCGTGCCGCACGCCGACGCGGCGCACAACGCCGCCTGCGCGGCGCTGCTCGTGCACGCGCTCACGGCCGATCCCGCGCTGCTGTTCGCGGCGACCGACGACCGGTTGCACCAGCGGCAGCGGGCCGCGGCCATGCCGGAGACGATCGCGCTGATCGACCGGCTCCGCGACGCCGGCCACGCCGCCGTGGTCTCCGGCGCCGGGCCCAGCGTCCTCGTGCTCACGGCCGGCGACGGCGCGCGGGAGATCGGCGCGCTCACCCCCGACGGGTGGAATCTGCACGCGCTGGAGGTGGACCCCGACGGAGCCGGGGTGGTCGGCGGCGCCCCTCAGGTATCGTCTCGATAACAGGGAACACACTGAAACCACCCGGTGTTGTCCCGCCACGTGAGCTGCGTCTAGGCTCACGGCGTAGCCGCCCACTCGGGCGAGCCTCGCGCGGGGCCGAAGCAGACGATCTCTCTTCGCCGCTGATCCGCCTCGCATTTTCTCCACCTGTTCCTTGTGCCTTCCCGCCTCCGGCCGGACCGACAGGGATCAGGTAGCCCCTGCGCCGGAAGGCGCAGGTCACCGCAGGGAAGGACCTGTACGTGAGTGAAACCACCGACCTCGGCGTGACCGGGCAGCCGGACGCTGCCGGTACGACCGAGGCACCTGCCGCTTCTGGGACGACGGGCAGCCCCCGCCGCCGCGGCAACGGACTGTCGGGCATGCTCCTCCCCGAGCTGCAGCGCCTGGCGGCCGAACTGGGCATCCCCGGCACCGGACGGATGCGCAAGGGCGACCTGGTGGCCGCCATCTCCGCGCGCCAGGTGGGCGGCGCCGCCCCGGCCGACGCCCCCGCGAACGGCGCCCCCCAGCACGAGAGCCCCGTCGCCGGCGGCGGCTACGCCGCCACCGCGGCTCCGCTCGAGGCCCCCGTCAGCGGCGGTGCCAACGGTGGCCCGCTGAGCGGCAGCCCTGCCGAGCCGGCCACCGAGAGCGCACCCTCCGGGCGGCCCCGCCGCGCCGCCAGCCGCCCCGCGGGCTCCCCCTCCGTCGGCTCGGCGGACCAGGCCGTGGCGGCCGAGCCCGCCACGGTCGACGCCGGCACGGCGACCGACACCGCCCCGGCCGACACCGCCCCGGCCGAGGGTGACCAGCGCACCGACGGCGACCGTCCCCAGCGCAACCGCGACCGCGGCCGCAACCGCGGTGATCGCGACGGCGGCGACCGCACCGGCGGCGGCGACCGCACCGGCGGGGACCGCTCCGCCAACCGCGACGGTGGCAACCGGGACGGCGCGAACAACCGCGACAGCAACCGCGGTCCCGACAACCGCACCGAACGCAACGACAACCGCGGTGGCCGTCCGGACAACCGCAACGACGGGCCCCGGGTGGCCGGCCCCACCGACGAGGACGACGACGACTTCGAGGGCGGGCGGGGTCGCCGCGGCCGCCGGTACCGCGACCGCAACCGCCGGGGCGGCAACGCCCAGGGCGGCGGCCGGGACCGCTTCGACCAGGGCGAGCCGACCGTCAGTGAGGACGACGTCCTGCTGCCCGTCGCCGGCATCCTCGACGTGCTCGACAACTACGCCTTCGTCCGCACCTCGGGCTACCTGACCGGGCCGAACGACGTCTACGTCTCCCTGTCCCAGGTGCGCCGGCACGGGCTGCGTCGCGGTGACGCCATCACCGGCGCCGTCCGCCAGCCGCGCGACGGCGAGCGCAAGGACAAGTACAACGCGCTCGTCCGCCTCGACACGGTCAACGGCCTCGACCCGGAGCAGGCCCGGCAGCGCCCGGAGTTCACCAAGCTGACGCCGCTCTACCCGCAGGAGCGCCTGCGGCTGGAGACCGAGCCGCACCTGCTCACCAGCCGGGTCATGGACCTCGTCATGCCCATTGGCAAGGGGCAGCGGGCGCTCATCGTCAGCCCGCCGAAGGCCGGCAAGACGATGGTGCTGCAGTCGATCGCCAACGCGATCACGACCAACAACCCCGAGTGCCACCTGATGGTCGTCCTCGTCGACGAGCGGCCCGAGGAGGTCACCGACATGCAGCGCTCGGTGAAGGGCGAGGTCATCGCCTCGACCTTCGACCGGCCGCCGTCGGACCACACCACGGTCGCGGAGCTGTCCATCGAGCGGGCCAAGCGCCTGGTCGAGATGGGCCACGACGTCGTCGTCCTGCTGGACTCGATCACCCGCCTGGGCCGCGCGTACAACCTGGCGGCCCCCGCCAGCGGGCGCATCCTCTCCGGTGGTGTCGACTCCACGGCGCTGTACCCGCCCAAGCGCTTCCTCGGCGCCGCCCGCAACATCGAGAACGGCGGCTCGCTGACGATCATCGCCTCGGCGCTGGTCGAGACCGGGTCCACGATGGACACGGTCATCTTCGAGGAGTTCAAGGGCACGGGTAACGCGGAGATCAAGCTCGACCGCCGCCTGGCGGACAAGCGCGTCTTCCCCGCGGTCGACGTCAACGCGTCGGGTACCCGCAAGGAAGAGATCCTGATGAACCCCGACGAGCTGGCCATCGTGATCAAGCTGCGCCGGGTGCTCGCCGCGCTCGAACCGCAGCAGGCGCTGGAACTGCTCCTGGACAAGCTGAAGAAGACGCGCAACAACGTCGAGTTCCTGATGCAGATCCAGAAGACGACGCTGGGCCCGGGCAACGAGTAAGGACCCCGCTGCCCCCCGCCACTCGCAAGCTCGCGGTGGGACCCTGCAGCGGGGCCGGAC
>DATHAK010000253.1:0-18779 GCA_035296685.1 Blastococcus sp. | reverse complement strand
GAGCTGCTCGAGATGGCCGGCGGCGTCCGCCCCGGCCACGAGCTGAAGTTCTGGACGCCGGGCGGCTCCTCGACGCCGTACTTCACCGCCGAGCACCTCGACGTCCCCCTGGACTTCGACTCGGTGGCCGCGGCCGGCTCGATGCTCGGCACCACCGCGCTCATGGTCTTCGACGAGACCGACTCGATCGTCGAGGCCACCCTGCGGTTCACCGAGTTCTACGCGCACGAGAGCTGCGGCAAGTGCACCCCCTGTCGCGAGGGCACCTACTGGCTGGTCCAGATCCTCGAGCGGCTGGTGCGCGGGGAGGGCCGGGCGGCCGACCTCGACCTGCTGACCGACACGTGCGACAACATCCTGGGCCGGTCGTTCTGCGCCCTCGGTGACGGCGCCACCAGCTGCATCGCCAGCTCGCTCAAGTACTTCAAGGACGACTACGTCGCCCTGCTGCCGCCCGAGGAGCAGGCGCGGCTCGGCCGTTCGCTCCGCATCGAGCCCGTGAAGGTTGCATCGTGACGCTGACGACCCCCGGCCCGGCCCCGGCGGTCCCGCCCGGTTCGCCGGGGCCGCACACGCCGCCGGACGCCGTGCACTGCACGATCGACGGCTTCGAGGTCGCCGTCCCGAAGGGCACGCTGATCATCCGGGCCGCCGAGATGATCGGCGTCCAGATCCCGCGGTTCTGCGACCACCCGCTGCTGGAGCCGGTCGGCGCCTGCCGCCAGTGCCTGGTCGAGGTGGAGGGCCAGCGCAAGCCGGTCGCCTCCTGCACGATGCCGGTCAGCGAGGGCATGGTCGTGCAGACCCAGCTCACCAGCCCGGCCGCCGACAAGGCGCAGCAGGGCACGATGGAGCTGCTGCTGATCAACCACCCGCTGGACTGCCCGGTCTGCGACAAGGGCGGCGAGTGCCCGCTGCAGAACCAGGCGATGAGCAACGGCCGCACCGAGACCCGCTTCGTCGACGTCAAGCGCACCTACCCCAAGCCGCTGCCGATCAGCAGCCAGGTGCTGCTCGACCGCGAGCGCTGCGTGCTGTGCGCCCGGTGCACCCGGTTCTCCCAGCAGGTGGCCGGCGACCCGTTCATCGAACTGTTCGAGCGGGGCGCGCTGGAGCAGGTCGCCATCTACGAGGACGAGCCGTTCGAGTCCTACTTCTCCGGCAACACCACCCAGATCTGCCCGGTCGGCGCGCTGACCAGCGCCCAGTACCGGTTCCGCGCCCGCCCGTTCGACCTGCGCAGCGAGCCCAGCGTCTGCGAGCACTGCGCGTCGGGCTGCGCGCAGCGCACCGACTACCGGCGGGGCAAGACCACCCGGCGGCTGGCCGGTGAGGACCCGGCGGTCAACGAGGAGTGGAACTGCGACAAGGGCCGCTACGCCTTCCGCTACGTCACCGCCAACCAGCGGCTCACCACGCCGCTGGTGCGCGGCTCCGACGGCACGTTGCAGCCCGCCTCGTGGCCCGAGGCCTGGGCTGCCGCCGCGGCGGGGCTGCTCGCCGCTCGGGAGGCGGGCGGCGTCGGCGTCCTGCCCGGGGGCCGGCTGACCGTCGAGGACGCCTACGCCTACGCCAAGTTCGCCCGGCTGGCGCTGGGCACCAACGACGTCGACGCCCGCGCGCGGGCGCACTCCGCCGAGGAGCTCGCCTTCCTGGAGGCGCGGGTCGCCGGCACCGGTCCCGGTCGGGGCGCGGTCACCTACCAGCACCTGGACGAGGCGTCGGCCGTGCTGCTCGCCGGCTTCGAGCCGGAGGAGGAGTCGCCGATCGTCTTCCTCCGCCTTCGCCGCAACGTGCGGACCCGGTCGCTGCCGGTCTTCGACCTGGCGCCGTTCGCGACCCGCGCCGCCGCGAAGCTGCAGGCCACGGTGCTGACGACGCTGCCGGGCGCCGAGGCGCAGTCGCTGCGGGCGCTCGCCGACGGCACCTGGGGCGGGGCGGCCGTCGAGGCGCTCCGGCAGCCGGGCGCCGTCGTCCTCGCCGGTGAGCGGCTGGCCGAGGTGCCCGGTGCCTTCTCCGCGCTCGTGGCCCTCGCCCGCGCCACCGGGGCGCGCGTCGCCTGGGTGCCGCGGCGCGCGGGGGAGCGCGGGGCCGTGGAGGCCGGCGCGCTGCCCACCCTCCTCCCGGGGGGCCGCAGCGTCGCCGACGCGGCGGGCCGCGCCGACGTCGCCGCGATCTGGGGGGTCGACCACGCCGACGTGCCGGCGACACCGGGGCGCGACACCACGGGCATCCTGACCGCCGTCCGCGAGGGCGCGCTGGCCGGTCTGCTGGTCGGCGGCGTCGACCCGGCCGACCTGCCCGACCCCGCGCTGGCCGAGGCGGCGCTGGCGTCGGCGTCCTTCGTCGTCAGCCTGGAGATGTTCCCCTCCGCCGTCACCGAGTGGGCCGACGTCGTGCTCCCCGTCGCCGCGGCGCCGGAGAAGGCCGGCACGTACCTCGACTGGGAGGGCCGGCCGCGGTCCTTCGACGCGACCCTGCACGGCACGGGGCAGCTGCCCGACGGCCGCGTGCTCCAGGGCCTGGCCGACGAGATGGACGTCGACCTGCGGCTGCCCACGCCCGAGTCGGCCCGCGCCGAGCTGGCCGCACTCGGCACCTCCCGCGTGCCGCGCGAGGGCGTGGGGCTCGACGTCCAGCCGCCGGCCGCCCCGTCGCTCGTCGCCGATGAGGCGGTGCTCGCCTCCTGGCGGCAGCTGCTCGACGCCGGCACCCTGCAGCGCGACGAGCCCGAGCTGGCCGGCACCGCCCGGGTGCCGGTGGCCCGGATCGGCGTGGACACGGCCGCCCGCCTCGGCCTGACCGACGGTGGCGGGCTGACGGTGAGCGGTGCGATCGGGTCGGTCACGCTGCCGGTGCGGATCACCCCGATGCCCGACCAGGTGGTCTGGCTGCCGATGAGGTCACCGGGTAGCGAGATCCGCTCCGAGCTGGGCACCGGTCCCGGCGGCGTCGTGCGACTGGCTCCGTCGTCACCCACCCCGGCCACCCCGACCGAAGGCCTCCGATGAACGTCCTCGCCGTCCGCGACCAGCCGACGCTCGAGGACTTCGGGCACGACGTCTGGTGGATCGTGCTCATCAAGATCGTCGGCATCTTCGTGATCCTGGTGCTGCTGACGCTGTTCGCGATCGTGTTCGAGCGCAAGGTCGTCGCGCGCATGCAGCAGCGGATCGGCCCGAACCGGGTCGGCTGGCGCGGTTACCTGCAGAGCCTCGCCGACGGCCTGAAGCTGGCGTTCAAGGAAGACATCATGCCGGCGCTGGCCGACAAGCCGGTGTACTTCCTCGCCCCGGTCATCGCGACCATCCCCGCGTTCCTGGCCTTCTCGGTGATCCCGCTCGGCCCGACGGTCAGCCTGTTCGGGGAGCGGACGCCGCTGCAGCTCACCGATGCCCCGATCGGTGTGTTCATCGTTCTGGCGTGCTCGGCGATGGGCGTGTACGGGATCGTCCTGGCCGGTTGGGCGTCCGGGTCGACCTACCCGCTGCTCGGCGGGCTGCGCAGCGCGGCCCAGATGGTCAGCTACGAGATCGCGATGGGGCTGTCGATCGTCGCGGTGTTCCTCTACGCCGGCAGCGCCTCGACGTCGGAGATCGTCGCCGCGCAGGCCGACGGCAACCAGCTCTCCTTCTTCGGCTGGGAGTTCACCGGGCCGAGCTGGTTCGCGGTCCTCCTGCCGGTCTCCTTCGTGATCTACGTGATCGCGGTGGTCGGCGAGACCAACCGCGCGCCCTTCGACCTCCCCGAGGCCGAGAGCGAGCTGGTCGGCGGCTTCCACACCGAGTACTCGTCGCTGAAGTTCGCCCTGTTCTTCCTCGCCGAGTACATCAACATGGTCACCGTCTCGGCCCTCGCCGCGACGCTCTTCCTCGGGGGCTGGCGGGCGCCCTGGCCGATCTCCCTCTGGGACGGCGCCAACACCGGCTGGTGGCCGCTGCTCTGGTTCTTCCTCAAGGTCGTCGTCGCGCTGTTCGTCTTCATCTGGCTGCGCGGCACCCTGCCCCGGCTGCGCTACGACCAGTTCATGCGCTTCGGGTGGAAGGTGCTGGTGCCCACGGCGCTCGTCTGGATCCTCGTCGTCGCCACCATGCGCACCGTCTCCCGCGAGCTCGACCTGTCCACCGGCGAGGTCGCCCTCTACGTCGGGGTCCCCATCGCGCTCGTCGTGCTGGCCGGGCTGCTCATCGCCAGCCGGGTCGCCAACCGCGACACCCGGCTCATGGCCGAGCAGGCGTTCGGCGGGGCGGTGCACGCCACCGACCCGGAGCCCGACGTGCTCCCCGCCGCGGGTCCGCGCCGGCGGCCGAGCGGTGCGCCGGACCGTGCCCAGGGCGGCTTCCCGATCCCCCCGATGGACCTGCGCGTGCCGCCGTCTCCGCGGCTGCGCCGCCAGCCGGTCGCCAGCGACGGCGCTCCCGTCGTGAGCACCGGCCGGCGCGGCGCCCATCCCGTCCAGGAGGACACCGATGTCTGAGATCGAGCGCTCGACCGGCGGCCGCAACCGGCCGGCCGTGCGCGACAGCATGATGCCGGCGCCCGCGCACGGCTTCGGGGTGACCTTCGCGCAGATCTTCCGGAAGGTGACCACCGAGCAGTACCCGTTCGAGCCGAAGGTGACCAAGCCGCGCTACCACGGGCGGCACGTGCTCAACCGGCATCCCGACGGGCTGGAGAAGTGCGTCGGCTGCGAGCTGTGCGCGTGGGCCTGCCCGGCCGACGCCATCTATGTCGAGGGCGGCGACAACACCGAGGACGCGCGCTTCTCACCGGGTGAGCGCTACGGCGCCGTCTACCAGATCAACTACCTGCGCTGCATCTTCTGCGGCCTGTGCATCGAGGCCTGCCCGACGCGGTCGCTGACGATGAGCAACGACTTCGAGCTGGCCGACGACAACCGGCAGGACCTGATCTACACCAAGGAGCAGCTCATGGCGCCGCTGCTGCCCGGCATGGAGGCCCCGCCGCACGCCATGCGGCTCGGGGACGACGAGAAGGACTACTACCTGCAGGCGGGGACCATGACATCAAAGGACATGGCATGACCGTGTCCGCCCTCGACGTCGCAGCCGCGGTGGACACCTCCGTGCGGCTGGGGGGCGGCGAGACCGTCGTCTTCTGGGTCCTCGGCCCGATCGCGCTGGCCGGGGCACTCGGCATGGTGTTCAGCCGCAACGCCGTCCACTCGGCACTGTGGCTGGTCAACACGATGCTCGCGTTCGGCGTCTTCTACGTCGTCCAGGAGGCGCCGTTCCTGGGCGCGGTGCAGATCATCGTCTACACCGGCGCGATCATGATCCTCTTCCTCTTCGTGCTGATGCTGGTCGGCCGCGACTCCTCCGACTCCGTCGTCGAGACCCTCCGCGGGCAGCGGGTGGCCGCAACCGTGCTCGGCGTCGGCTTCGCCGGGCTCGTCGGGGCGGGGATCGCCCGCGCCACCGAGAACCTGCCGGTGACCGGTCTCGCCGAGGCGCAGGGCGACGAGGGCAACATCCCGGCGATCGCCGAGCTGCTGTTCACGAAGTACCTGCTGGCCTTCGAGGTCACCAGCGCCCTGCTCATCACCGCCGCGGTCGGCGCGATGGTGCTCGCGCACATCGAGCGCGAGCCCGGCAGCCGGCGCAGCCAGAAGGAGCTCTCCCGGGCCCGCTTCCTCACCGACCGTCCGCAGACGCTGCCCGGCCCGGGCGTGTTCGCCCGGGCCAACTCGGTGGCCGTGCCGGCGATCCTGCCCGACGGACGCCGCGCGGAGGACAGCCAGGCCACCGGCATCGAGCCCGAGGACGCCGACCAGATGCCGCGGCCCACCGGCCGTGAGCAGCTCGGCTCGCCGGACGCCGCGCTCGGCACGCTGGACCCCGCGCCGCTCGAGGGAGGCGACCGATGACGCTCACCTGGTACCTGGTGCTGGCCGCCATCCTGTTCACCATCGGCGCCGTCGGCGTGCTCGTCCGTCGCAACGCCATCGTCGTCTTCATGTGCGTCGAGCTGATGCTCAACTCGGTGAACCTGACGCTGGTCACCTTCGCCCGGGCGGGCGGCACCGTCGACGGCCAGATCATGGCGTTCTTCGTCATGGTCGTGGCCGCCGCCGAGGTCGTCGTCGGGCTCGCCATCATCATGTCGATCTACCGGACCCGCCGGTCCGCCTCGGTCGACGACGCCAACCTGCTGAAGTACTGACGGGGATCCGAGAGTGGACATGACGCCCGCCGAGGGCCTGCTCGCCACCTCCTGGCTGCTGATCGCGCTGCCGCTCGCCGGCGCCGCGGTCCTGCTGCTGGGCGGTCGGCGCACCGACCGCTGGGGCCACCTGCTGGGGACGGCGACGGTCGTCGCGGCCTTCGTGGTGGGCCTGCTGTGCACGTTCCAGCTGGCCGGGCTGGAGGAGGGCGAGCGCTCGGTCGGCGTCGACCTGTTCACCTTCATCTCCAGCGGGGACCTCGACGTCCGCGCGGGCCTGCTCTTCGACCCCCTGTCGGCGGCGTTCGTGCTGCTGATCACCGGCGTCGGCTCGCTGATCCACGTCTACTCGATCGGCTACATGGCGCACGACCCCGGGCGCCGCCGGTTCTTCGCCTACCTGAACCTGTTCGTCGCGGCGATGCTGCCGCTCGTCCTCGGCAACAGCTTCGTGGCGCTCTACGTCGGCTGGGAGGGCGTCGGCCTGGCGTCCTACCTGCTCATCGCCTTCTGGTACACCCGCCCGGCGGCCGCGACCGCGGCCAAGAAGGCGTTCATCATGAACCGGGTCGGCGACGTCGGCCTGGCCCTGGCGATCTTCCTGATGTTCAGCCAGCTGGGGACGACGTCCTACGAGGGCGTGTTCGGCGCCGTCGGCACCCTCGCGGGCGGAACGGTCACCGCACTCGGGCTCCTCCTCCTGCTCGGGGCCTGCGGCAAGTCCGGCCAGTTCCCGCTGCAGGCGTGGCTGCCCGACGCCATGGAGGGCCCGACCCCGGTGTCGGCGCTCATCCACGCCGCGACCATGGTCACCGCCGGCGTCTACCTGATCGCCCGCTCGGCGCCGATCTACGACGAGACGCCGACGGCGCGCACCGTCGTCCTCGCCGTCGGCGCGCTGACGCTGCTGATCGGGGCGATCGCCGGCTGCGCGTACGACGACATCAAGAAGGTGCTGGCGTACTCGACGGTCAGCCAGATCGGCTACATGTTCCTGGCCGTCGGCCTCGGGCCGGCCGGCTACGTCGCCGGTCTGGCCCACCTGTACGCGCACGGGTTCTTCAAGGCCGGACTCTTCCTCGGCGCGGGGTCGGTCATGCATGCGATGAACGACCAGGTGGACATGCGCCGCTACGGCGGGCTCTGGCGGAAGCTGCCGATCACCTTCGTGACCTTCGGGCTCGGCTACCTCGCCCTGATCGGCTTCCCGTTCCTCGCCGGCTACTGGACGAAGGACGCCATCGTCGAGGCGACGTTCGACCGCGGTGACTGGCTGGGCTACGCGCTCGGCGCCGCCGCCGTCCTCGGCGCCGGGCTGACGGCGTTCTACATGACGCGGCTGATGCTCATGACGTTCTTCGGCCGGCCGCGATGGGAGGACGGCGTGCACCCGCACGAGTCCCCGCCGGTGATGACCGTGCCGATGATCGTGCTCGCCTTCGGCTCGGTGCTCGCCGGGTTCGCGCTGGTCCAGGCGTTCCCTCTCGAGGAGTGGATGGCGCCGGTGTTCGGGGAGCCCGAGGAGGCCGAGCACGTCGTGGCGCCGCTCACCATCGGCATCGCGCTGTTCGCCGTGATGGCGCTGGGCATTCTCGCCGCGCTGCTGTTCGTCGGCCGCCGGGAGGTGCCGGTGACCGCCCCCGTCCGGGTGTCCCCGGTGACCCGGGCCGCGCGCAACGCCCTCTACGCCGACGCGGTGAACGAGTCGCTGTTCATGCGGCCCGGCCAGTGGCTCACCCGCGCGCTGGTCTTCTTCGACAACCGCGGGGTCGACGGCGCCGTGAACGGCCTGGCCGCCACTCTGGGCGGCTCGTCGTCGCGGCTGGGCCGGGCGCAGACCGGCTTCGTGCGCAGCTACGCCCTCGGGATGCTCGGCGGCGCCGTGTTGGTCGCGGGCGCCCTGCTGGCGGTGACGGCGGGATGACGTCGACCTCTTCCGGAAAGGCCGCGTGGTGAGTGACTTCCCGTTCCTGCTGGTGATGATCGCGGTCCCCGCGGTCGCTGCCGCCGTCGTCGCCGCCCTGCCCCGGGAGCGTGACGGGCTGGCCCGCCAGATCGCGCTCGGCGTCAGCCTGGTCGTGCTGCTGCTCGCCGTCCTCGCCACCGTCGCCTTCGATGCCGACGGCGACCGGTTCCAGCTGACCACGTCCTTCGCCTGGATTCCCGACTTCGGCGTCGAGATCGCGCTGGGCGTCGACGGCATCGCCCTGGTGATGCTGCTGCTCATCGGGGTGCTCGTGCCGGTCGTCGTCGCCGCGTCGTGGAAGGACGTCTTCCCCGGCGGCCGGTCGATGAAGGCCTACTTCGCCTGGCTGCTGCTGCTCGAGTCGATGATGGTCGGCGTCTTCGCCGCGACCGACGTCTTCCTCTTCTACGTGTTCTTCGAGGCGATGCTCGTCCCGATGTACTTCATCATCGGGAGCTTCGGCGGACCGCGCCGCCAGTACGCGGCGGTGAAGTTCTTCCTCTACAGCCTGGTCGGCGGCCTGATCATGCTCGCCGCCGTCATCGGGCTGTACGTGGTCAGCGCCAGCCAGCTCGGCGAGGGCACGTTCGCGTTCGACGCCCTCCGGCAGCTCGACATCACCCCGGGCGTGCAGAAGCTGCTGTTCCTCGGCTTCTTCGTGGCGTTCGCGATCAAGGCGCCCCTGGTCCCGCTGCACACCTGGCTGCCCGACTCCGGTTCCGAGGCGCCGATCGGCGGTGCGGTGCTGCTGGTCGGCGTCCTGGACAAGGTGGGCACGTTCGGATTCCTCCGCTACTGCCTGCCGCTGTTCCCCGACGCCTCGCGGTTCTTCGCGCCGTTCGTGCTGGTGCTGGCCGTCGCCGGGGTGCTCTACGCCGCGCTGCTCGCGATGGGGCAGAGCGACATGAAGCGGCTGGTGTCCTACACGTCGATCTCGCACTTCGGCTTCATCGCGCTGGGCATCTTCGCCTTCACCACCGAGGCGGCCACCGGCGCGGTGCTCTACATGGTCAACCACGGCATCGCGACCGGGCTGCTGTTCCTCGTGGTCGGCATGCTGATCGCCCGCGGCGGGTCGCGCCAGATCGGCGACTATGGCGGGGTCGCGGCCCAGGCGCCGCTGCTGGCCGGCGCCTTCCTGGTCGCCGGCCTGGCGTCCCTGGCGATGCCCGGCACCAACAGCTTCGTCAGCGAGTTCCTCGTGCTGATCGGCTCGTTCCCGACCCGGCCGGTGTTCACGATCATCGCCACCGCCGGGATCATCCTGGCCGCGCTCTACATCCTGCTGATGTACCAGCGCACCATGCACGGGCCGCCCCGCGGCGTGCTGCTCGCCGACGACGACGCCGTGCCCCCGCCCGCTGGGAGCGGCGCCACGGCGACGGCGGTCGCCCCCACCCGGACCCTGCGGGTGGCCGACCTCGACCGCCGGGAGCTCGCCATCGTCACGCCGCTGATCGCCCTGATCATCGCGCTCGGGGTGTATCCGCAGCCGCTGCTGAACCTGATCGAGCCGGCCGTCAGCGCCACCCTGAGCGACCTCGGAGGGTCCGACCGATGATCGAGGCGCCCGACATCTCGATGGCCGCGCTCGCGCCCCTGCTGTTCGTCTTCGGCGCGGCCTGCGTCGGCGTGCTGGTGGAGGCCTTCTGGCCGCGGGACACCCGCCACCCCGTGCAGGTCGCGGTCGCCCTCGCCGGCACCGTGGGGGCGTTTGTCTGCACGCTCCTGCTCGCCGGCGAGCGCGAGATCACGGCGGGCGGCGCTCTCGCCGTCGACGGGGCGGGGCTGTTCCTCCAGGCCATGATCGCCGGGTTCGGGGCCCTGTCGCTGCTGCTGTTCGCCGAGCGGTCCCTCGATCCGGCGCGCTCGGCGTTCGTGACCTCGGCCGCGGTTCCCGCGGGGAGCCCCCGCGACCGCGAGCTGCTCACCTCGACCCGGGTGCAGACCGAGATCTACCCGCTGACCACGTTCGCCATCGGCGGCATGATGCTGTTCACCGCCGCCAACGACCTGCTGATCATGTTCGTCGCGCTCGAGGTGCTGAGCCTGCCGCTGTACCTGATCAGCGGGATGGCGCGCCGCCGCCGCCTGCTCTCGCAGGAAGCCGCCGTCAAGTACTTCCTCCTCGGCGCCTTCGCGTCGGCATTCTTCCTGTACGGCCTCGCTCTGGTCTACGGGGCCACGGGCAGCGTCCGGCTGGCCGACATCCGGTCGGCCAGCGTCGCCGAGGGCGGTGACGTCCTGCTGATCCTGGGTCTCGCCCTGCTCGTCGTCGGCCTGCTGTTCAAGGCCAGCGTGGCGCCGTTCCACACCTGGACGCCCGACGTCTACCAGGGCGCGCCCACGCCGGTCACCGCCTTCATGGCCGCCTGCACCAAGGTCGCCGCCTTCGGGGCGATCCTCCGCCTGCTCTACGTCGCCTTCGGCACGACCGAGTGGACCTGGCGGCCGCTGATCTACGGCGTGGCGATCGTCTCGATGGTCGTCGGGGCCGTCCTGGGGCTGACCCAGACCGACCTCAAGCGCATGCTCGCCTATTCGTCGATCGCGCACGCCGGTTTCCTCCTCACCGGCGTTCTCGGCCTCGGCGAGGGCGGCGAGGGCTCCGGCCTGGCGGCAACGCTCTTCTACCTGCTCACCTACGGGCTGACGACGATCGGCGCCTTCGCCGTCCTGACGCTCATCCGTGACGGGGACGGCGAGGCGACCCACCTGTCCCAGTGGGCCGGGCTCGCCTCGCGGTCGCCGCTGGTGGCCGCCGTCATGAGCCTCTTCCTCCTGGCCCTGGCCGGCATCCCGCTCACCGCCGGGTTCACCGGGAAGTTCGCGGTCTTCCGGGCGGCCATCGAGGAGGGCGCGTGGCCGCTCGTGGTGGTCGCCCTGCTCGCCAGCGCGGTAGCGGCGTTCTTCTACCTGCGGGTCATCGTGCTCATGTACTTCTCGGCCCCGGCGGCCGACGGGCCCACCGTCGGCGTGCCCGGACTGCCCACCACCCTGGTGCTCGCCGTCACCGCGACGGCGACCCTCGCGCTGGGCATCGTTCCCGGGTCGGTGCTCGACCTCGCGCAACGGGCGGCTATCTTCGTCGGTTGATGACCGGAGCCCGTGCCGCAGCAGACGGCACCCCGACCGAGGTCTGGCACCGGAGCTCCACCCCGGCGTCGACCATCGGCCCCTGGCTCCCCGAGGGAGCGCTCGGCGCCTCGCTCGCCGACGGCCTCGTCCGGGTCGAGGAGGCGCTGTCCTCGGCCGTCGGCAGCGAGCACCCGTTCGTGCGCGAGGCGGCCGGCCACCTCATGGCCGCGGGGGGCAAGCGCTTCCGGCCGATGTTGGCACTGCTCGCCGCCCAGCTGGGCGACCCCCGTGCGCCCGAGGTGGTCCAGGCCGCGGTGGTCTGCGAGCTGACCCACCTCGCGACGCTGTACCACGACGACGTCATGGACGAGGCCGCCGTGCGCCGCGGCGCCCCGAGCGCCAACAGCCGGTGGAGCAACAGCATCGCCATCCTCACCGGCGACCTGTTGTTCGCCCGCGCCTCGGACCTCCTCGCCGACCTCGGCCCCGACGCGGTGCGCATCCAGGCCCGCACCTTCGAGCGGCTCGTCACCGGCCAGATCCGGGAGACGGTCGGCCCGCAGCCCGGTGACGACCCCGTGGCGCACTATCTCGCCGTCCTCGCCGACAAGACCGGCTCGCTGGTGGCCACGTCGGCGCGTTTCGGGGCCGGCTTCGCCGGCGTCGACCCGGCACTCGTCACCGCCCTGACGGCGTTCGGCGAGGAGGTGGGCGTCGCCTTCCAGATCTCCGACGACCTGCTGGACATCGTCAGCCAGGACGGGGCGTCGGGGAAGGCGCCGGGCACCGACCTGCGCGAGGGCATCGCCACCCTGCCGGCCCTCTTCGTCCTCTCCGGCGACGACCCCGCCGACGCCCGGCTGCGCGAGCTGGTGGCCCGACCGGTCACCGACGAGCGCGAGCACGCCGAGGCGCTGGCGCTCCTGCGGTCGTCCTCCGGGCTGGCGCAGGCGACCGTGGTCCTGGGCCAGTACGCCGACCGGGCCCGGGCCAGGCTCGGCCCGGTGCCCGCCGGAGACGTGCGCGACGCGCTGTCCGCTCTCTGCGACTACGTGGTGACTCGCACCAGCTGAATGCATGCTGGTGCCGTGCGCACCCGTGCCGGCCTCCTCGCCGTCGTCCTCCTGGCCGGCTGCACGGGCACGGCCGACGGCGGTCAGTCCTCGGTCGAGATCCCTCCCGGGGGGCTGTCGTCGGGCTTCGACGAAGCCCCCGCGCTGGAGGTCTCCGTGGTGGCCGACGGGCTCGACCACGCCTGGGACGTCGCGCAGACCCGCGACGGGACGCTGCTGGTGGACGAGCGGCCGGGCGGCTTCACCGCGGTGCTCCCCGACGGGGCTGTCCGGGAGGTGCGAGCCGACTTCGGCGACCTGTACGCCCAGGGGGAGACCGGGCTCATGGGACTGACCGTGGATCCGGACTTCGCCGAGAACCGGCGCTTCTACAGCTGCCAGGGGGTGGTCGCCGACGGGCGGACGTCGCTGCCGGCCTCGATCGCCGTGATCGCGTGGACGGCGGCCCCCGACTGGAGCTCGGCGACCCGGGTGGCCGACCCGCTGCTGGGCGGCATCCCGGCCAACGCGCGCTCGGGTCGCCACGGCGGCTGCCGGCTGCGCTTCGACCCCGAGGGGATGCTGCTGGTCGGGACGGGGGACAACGCCGTCGGTACGAACGCCCAGGACCCGGGCACGTTCGCGGGGAAGGTTCTGCGGATCGACCCCATGACCGGTCGGGGCGGGATCTGGACGCTCGGTCACCGCAACGTGCAGGGTCTGGCCGTCCGGCCCGGCACCGGACAGGTCTTCTCCGTGGAGCACGGGCCGGACCGCGACGACGAGGTCAACCTGTTGCGGGAGGGCGCCAACTACGGCTGGGACCCCGCAGGCGAGGGCGGCTACGACGAGAGCGTGCCGATGACCGACCCGGACATCCCCGGTGCCGTGCCCGCGGTGTGGTCCTCCGGGCAGCCGACCCTGGCGACCAGCGGGGCGACGTTCCTCGACGGCCCGCAGTGGGGCGGATTCGACGGTCTGCTGGTGATCGGTCTGCTCAAGGAGACGGGGGTGCTCGCGCTGCGACTGGACGACGACGGCCGCCTGCAGGAGCAGTTCCGGCTGCCCGAGCTGGAGGACGCCTACGGCCGGATCCGGAGTGTGCTGCAGGGCACGGACGGGGACTTGTACGTGACGACCGACAACGGCGGCGATGACAAGGTGCTCAAGGTGACCCCCCGCCCGTCGTGACGAGTGGGGGCCGGAGGCTCCCGCGAGGAACGACCGATGGGCTCAGCGCGGCAGGGGACGGCACCTGGCCGCGGTGCGATCCGGAGGATCGCAGTGTTATCGCGCGATCATCCCTCGACGGTCCAGGTGTCCCCGCCGGTCAGGAGGGCGTCGAGGTCGGCCGCGCCCTGGGTGCGGGCCGCGTCGAGCTGCTCGGACATCATCGCGTCGTAGGTCGGCTTCCGGACCGAGCGGAAGACGCCCATGGGCGTGTACCGGAGGTCCTGGCTGGACAGCCGCGACAGGGCGAAGGCGTAGGCCGGACTCTCCCGGTGGGCGTCGTGCACCACGATCTGGTCGGCGTCCACCTGGTTGGTCTCGGCGATCCGCAATCCGCCGACATCGTCCTGGACGACGCAGGAGGCGCCGTCCGGACCGAACACCAGCGGCTCGCCGTGCACCAGCGGGATCGACCACTGGGTGCCCGTGGCCGGATCCTTGAGCAGCTCGAAGGCGCCGTCGTTGAAGATGTTGCAGTTCTGGTAGATCTCGACCAGCGACGTCCCCTGGTGCTCGGCGGCCTGCCGCAGGACGTCGGTCAGGCCCTTCCGGTCGGAGTCCATCGCCCGGCCCACGAACGTCGCGTCCGCGCCCAGTGCCAGCGACACCGGGTTGAACGGGTGGTCCAGCGAGCCCATCGGCGTGGACTTCGTGACCTTCCCGACCTCCGACGTCGGCGAGTACTGGCCCTTGGTCAGGCCGTAGATCCGGTTGTTGAACAGCAGGATCGTCATGTTGACGTTGCGGCGCAGCGCGTGGATCAGGTGGTTGCCGCCGATCGACAGCGCGTCGCCGTCGCCCGTCACGACCCACACCGACAGGTCGGGGCGCGACGCCGCCAGACCCGTGGCGATCGCCGGGGCGCGGCCGTGGATCGAGTGCATCCCGTAGGTGTTCATGTAGTACGGGAAGCGCGACGAGCAGCCGATCCCGGACACGATCACCATGTCCTCGCGGGCGATGCCCAGGCTGGGCAGGAAGCTCTGGACCGCGTTGAGGATGACGTAGTCACCGCACCCGGGGCACCAGCGCACCTCCTGGTCGGTCTTGAAGTCCTTGCCCTTGAGCTCGGTCTCTTTGTCGCCCTGGGTCGCCAGGGACGCGGCGATCGCGTCGGCGATGGGGCCCTCGGCGGGCATGCCGAGGTCGATGCTGGTCATTCCGCGCCTCCGGTGGCGTCGGCGTTCAGGGGTGCGCCTTGGGTGGAATCGATGGCGTCCTGGAGCACGGCCGCGAGCTCCGCGGCGCGGAACGGCAGGCCGCGGACCTGGGTGTGGCTCTCGATGTCGATCAGGTACTTCGCGCGCAGCAGCATCGACAGCTGGCCGAGATTCATCTCGGGGCAGACGACGCGGTCGTAGCGGCGCAGGATGTCGCCCAGGTCGTTCGGCATCGGGTTGATGTGCCGCAGGTGGATCTGCGCGACCGACCGCCCCGACCGGCGGATCCGCCGGCAGGCGGCGCCGATCGGCCCGTAGGTGGAACCCCAGCCAATGACGGCGACCGTCGCGTCGCCGTCGGGGTCGTCGACCTCGGTCGGCGGCAGCACGGCGGCGATGCCGTCGACCTTGGCCTGGCGGGTGCGGGTCATGAAGTCGTGGTTGGCCGGGTCGTAGGAGATGTTGCCCGTCCGGTCGGCCTTCTCCAGCCCGCCGATGCGGTGCTGCATGCCCGCCGTCCCGGGGATCGCCCATGGCCGGGCGAGGGTCTCCGGGTCGCGCAGGTACGGCAGGAACTCGCCGTCCTCACCGTTCGGCGCCGTCGCGAAGTCCACCGCCCCGGTGAGGTCGGGCAGCTCGTCGACGTCGGGGATGGCCCACGGCTCCGCCCCGTTGGCCAGGTAACCGTCGGAGAGCAGGATGACCGGCGTCCGGTAGGTGAGCGCGATGCGGCAGGCCTCCATGGCGGCGTCGAAGCAGTCGCCGGGGGAGCGGGGCGCGATCACCGGGATCGGCGCCTCCCCGTTGCGGCCGAACATCGCCTGCAGCAGGTCCGACTGCTCGGTCTTGGTGGGCAGTCCGGTCGACGGGCCGCCGCGCTGCACGTCCACGACGACCAGCGGCAGCTCGGTCATCACCGCCAGGCCCATCGCCTCCGACTTCAGGGAGACACCCGGGCCGGACGTCGTCGTCACGCCGAGGGCACCCCCGAAGGCCGCGCCGATCGCCGACGCGATGCCGGCGATCTCGTCCTCGGCCTGGAACGTGCGGACGCCGAAGGCCTTGTGCTTGGACAGCTCGTGGAGGATGTCCGACGCCGGCGTGATGGGGTACGCGCCGAGGAACAGCGGCAGCCCCGAGCGCTGCCCGGCGGCCACCAGCCCGAGGGCGAGCGCCTGGTTGCCGGAGATGTTGCGGTAGCGGCCCGGCGCCATCGGCGCGGGCTTGACCTCGTAGGAGACCGCGAAGGCCTCCGTCGTCTCGCCGTAGTTGAAGCCGGCCCGGAAGGCGGCGATGTTGGCCGCGGCGATCTCGGGCTTGCGGCGGAACTGGCGCTCGAGGAAGCGGACGGTCCCCTCGGTGGGACGGTGGTACATCCACGACAGCAGCCCGAGGGTGAACATGTTCTTCGACCGCTCGGCCTCCTTCTTGCCCAGGCCGGAGTCCTTCAGCGCGTCGGTGGTCATGCTGGTGAGCGGGACGCCGACGACCTGCCAGCCCTCGAGCGAGCCGTCCTCGAGGGGGTTGGTGGCGTAGCCGACCTTGGCCAGGTTGCGCGGCGTGAACTCGTCGGAGTCGACGATGAGCAGGCCGCCGCCGGGCAGGTCGGCGAGGTTGGCCTTGAGCGCGGCCGGGTTCATCGCGACCAGGACGTCGGGGGCGTCGCCCGGGGTCATGATGTCGTGGTCGGCGAAGTGCAGCTGGAAGGAGCTGACGCCGGGCAGCGTCCCCGTCGGCGCGCGGATCTCCGCCGGGAAGTTGGGCAGCGTCGACAGGTCGTTGCCGAAGCTCGCCGTCTCGCTGGTGAACCGGTTGCCGGTCAGCTGCATGCCGTCGCCGCTGTCGCCCGCCAGGCGGATGACGACCCGGTCGAGCTCGACGACGCTCTTGACGAGCCCACCGGGCGCCGAGCTGGGGGCCGTGTCAGGCCGGTCGATCGCAGTCATGAGTGGTGTACCTCCACCGGCCGAGGTTACGTGCGTGTGTCCACGGCCGGGATGTGGATCCGGACACCATGATCTCTCGCCGGCCCGATCGGGGCGATACCCGGCCTCGTTCCAGGGGAACGGCGCCTCCCGCGGTCGCGTTGGACCGGACGTGCAGCGCTGGAGCAACGGACTCAAGACCGCCTTGCTGCTCGGGGCGATGGGCGGCCTCATCCTCGCCGCGGGGGCCCTGGTCGGCGGCCGCACCGGCCTGTTCGTCGCACTGCTGGTCGCGCTCGGCGTGAACGGCTTCGCGTACTTCAACTCCGATCGGCTCGCGCTACGGGCGATGCGGGCCTTCCCGGTCACCGAGACCCAGGCTCCGCAGCTGTACGCGATGGTGCGCGAACTTGCGACCGAGGCCCGGCAGCCGATGCCCCGGCTCTACGTCAGCCCGACCAACCAGCCGAACGCCTTCGCGACCGGCCGCAACCCGCGCAACGCCGCCGTCTGCGTCACCCAGGGCATCGTCGAGATGCTCGACCGCCGGCAGCTCCGGGCCGTGCTCGCGCACGAGCTCTCCCACGTCTACAACCGCGACATCCTGATCAGCTCGGTGGCCGGCGCGATGGCGGCGGTGATCACCTATCTCGCGCACATGGCGATGTTCGCGTCGCTGTTCGGCGGCCGCTCCGACGACCGCGGGGGAGGCAACGCGTTCGGGGGGCTGTTGTTGCTGCTGCTCGGGCCGCTGGCCGCCGGGCTGGTGCGGATGGCGGTCAGCCGGAGCCGCGAGTACCAGGCCGACGCCTCCGGCGCGCTGCTCTCACAGGATCCGCTCGCCCTGGCGTCGGCCCTCCGCGCGATCGACCGGGGGACGACGGCCCTGCCCCTGCCGCAGGACGACCGGCTGGTCACCCAGAGCCACCTGATGATCGCCAACCCGTTCCGCGGCCAGGGGATGGCGTCGCTGTTCGCCACCCACCCGCCCATGTCCGAGCGGATCGCCCGCCTCGAGCGCATGGCCCAGGACCTCGGCCAGCGCTGAGGCTCACGACCGCGGCATGGTCCTGCCACTGGGCATTCGGGCCCGAGGAATGCCTACCGCAGGGACCATGCTCCCGCGCTGCTGGTGCACGGCGACGAGGCGGGCACGGCACACGTGCGGTTGCTCCGTCACGTCCCGATAGCCGAACCGCAGCACCACCCAGCCGAGGGCGGCCAGCGCGGCGTCCCGACGCAGGTCACGTTCGCGGTCGCCGAGCCGTCCATGGAACGCCGCCCCGTCGAACTCGACCGCGATCTTGACTTCCGGCCAGGCGGCGTCCAGACGCACCGGCCCCTGCGGCAGGTCCACCCGGTACTGGAGCACCGGGGTGGGCAGACCGGGAACGATGACGACGTCCCGCAGTCCTCGGATCTCCAACTCGCTCTCGCAGCCGGCGGCCACGTACTCCAGCAGCTCCACCAACGCGGCGCGGCCGGGCAGCTGCGGGCGGCCGGACAGGTCGGCCCGGAGGCTGTCAACGGTGACCAGTCGGGACCGGCTGCCGCGGAGGACCACGTCGCGGACCACCCGGTCGGCGCCGCGCATCGCTCTCTGTCGGTGGGCATCGCCCCAGGTGTCCACGAGGGCGCGGGCCGCCGAGGTGACGGCCAAGCCCCGGATCCGGAGGCCACCGCTCGGTCGTTCGCTCCGGTGGACGCGCAGCCAGCGGGAGGAACGGAGCCGCCGGTGCCGGGGCACGGTCACATCCAGCCGGGTGGTGCCTTCCGCCAGCAGCCCGTGCACGTGCAGGGCGCTCCAGTGGCTCAGCACCCCACCGGTGTAGCCCACGGCAGCGTGCGCTCGGACCGTCCAGTCCTCTGCGAGCTCGGGCAGGGTCAGCCAGCCGGGGTGCAGCCGGATCAGCCGCCCGGCCGCGACCCATCGGCTCACGGTCCCGGCATCGACGTGCTGCCGAAGGGTCGCGGTGGACGTCGTCCCGTGCGGTCCGAGCAGCTCGGAGAGGTCGTGCATCCGCACAGGGTCGGTGACCGCGACGTCCGGTCGCGCCTGTCCGCGGCATCTGTGGACGGCGACCGAGGCATGGCCCCTCCAGTGCGCATTCCAGCGTGCGGAATGCCTACTGGAGGGACCGTGCTCGACCCCTGCGACGGGGCTGTCAGCGGTAGTTGTCGAACT
>DATHAK010000252.1:0-12893 GCA_035296685.1 Blastococcus sp. | reverse complement strand
ACGCCTCGACCTGGAACGGGTCGAGGGAGAACCCGAGGTCGGCGGTGAAGTCCGACAGCGTGGGGTGGGCGGTCCGCCGCCGGGCAGCCGCATACCGCTCAGCGGGGCTGGACATGCCCCCACGTTAGGCGTTGCGGCCCGGCTCCGTCCGGCGGGCGCGACCACCTCATGCCGACCTCGCCGACCTCGCCGTGACCCCAGGCCTGTCGTCGCTGCCCCAGCGCTGCGGGCCTGGGATGGCGACCACGAAGCTGCGGTCGGCCGGTCAGCTGCCGGAGCGCAGCGAACCCACCGGACACGGCGCAGCCACGACCCGAGGCCTGTGGTCGCCGCCTCAGCGTTGTGGGGCTGGGATGGCGACCACGAGGCTGCGGTCAGCGGGTCAGCCGGTCAGCGGCCGGAGCCGACCACCGTCAGCGCGCCGGGCACGCACTCGGCGACCGCCGGCAGCGGGGCGACCGGCTCGCCGTCGGCGTAGGTGGAGACCCCCGGCGAGCTGAGCTCCACCCGGGCGGCGCGGTGCACCGTCACCGCGGCGTTCTCGATGTGCGTCCCGGCGGTCAGCAGCGGTCGCGAGCGGATCAGCTCCAGCCGCGACATCGGCCCCACGACGGTGACGTCGAACAGCCCGTCGGCGGGGTCCGCGCCCGGGCAGACCTTCATCCCGCCGCCGTACCAGCAGGTATTTCCGACGGCGACCAGCGTGACCGGCACCGTCGTCCGCTCGCCGTCCAGCACCAGCTCCACCTCCCGCGGCCGGAGCGCGGCCAGCTCGGCGAGGATCGCGACGTCGTACCGGCGGCGGCCGCGGGGCCAGCGCAGCCGGTTCGCCCGGTCGGTGACCGCCGAGTCGAACCCGCAGCACAGCACGGTGGCCCACCAGCGGTCGCCGGTGCGGCCGGCGTCGACGGTCCGGGTGATCCCCGCCGTGAGGTCCTCGGCGGCCGCCCGGGCCGCCGCGACCGGGTCGCGCGGGATGCCCAGGGCCAGCACCAGGTCGTTGCCGGTGCCGGCGGGCACCACCGCCAGCGGGACGCCGGTGCCGGCCACGGCCTGCAGGGCGGCGTGCGCTGTGCCGTCTCCGCCGACGGCGACCACGGCTCCGGTCCCGCCGGCGACGGCGTCGGCCGCCTGCCGCTCGGCCTCGGCGCCGGTGGTCGCGGACAGCCGCCGGGGCGTGAGCCCGCCCGCGCGCAGCGCGGCGAGGACGTCGTCGGCCAGGGCCCGGGCGCGGCCGCGTCCCGCGGCGGGACTGACGAGTACGGCGACGTCCATGCCGGCAGTGTGGCTCAGCGGCGGGTCGTGGTGGCCGAGGGGTCGTGCTGGTCGTCGAGGGAGGACGGCCGGGCGTCCAGGGGTGAGGCCTCGTCGTCGGAGAGGTGGTGGAAGCCCTCGATCGCCTCGCGCTTGGCCCGGCGCTTGTCGACGACCCGGGCGATCTGGATGGCCGTCTCGAACAGCAGGATCATCGGGACCGCCATCGCCAGCATGGTGAACGGGTCCTGGGTGGGCGTGATGAACGCGGCGAAGACGATGGTGAGGAAGAATATCCAGCGGCGGCTCCTGCGCAGCACCTCGTAGCTCAGGACGCCGACGAGGTTGAGTGCAACCGCGATCAGCGGCAGCTCCAGCGACAGCCCGAAGGCGACCAGCAGACTGATCACGAAGCCCAGGTAGTCCGGCGCCGTCAACTGGAAGGCGACCTCGTCGCCGGCCAGGGACAGCAGCAGTTCCAGGCCCTTGCGCAGGGTCAGCCAGGCGAGGAACGCGCCGGCGGCGAAGAGCACCGTGGACGCGGCCACGAACGAGACCGTGTAGCGCTTCTCGTTGCGCTTGAGGCCGGGGGTGATGAACGCCCACAGCTGATAGAGCCAGAACGGGGCGGACAGCACCGCGCCGGCGATCATGCCGATCTTCAGCCGCAGCAGGACGCCGCCGAACACGTCGAGCACCACCAGCCGGCAGTTCTCCGTCTCCCCGTACCGGAAGCTGCTGGGCAGGTCGCAGTAGGGGTCGGTGAGGAAGCTCAGCAGGCCGTGGTCGTACCAGAGGAAGCCGGCGACGGTGCCCAGAGCCAGGGCGAGCAGGGCCTTCGCGATCCGGTTCCGCAGCTCGGTGAGGTGGGCGACCAGCGTCATCGTCGCCTCGGCGTCGCGAGGCCTGCGCCGTCGGCGCACCCGGGGGCGGCCGCCCTCGCTCACCGTCGTCCTGCCCGGCGCGGGAGGGTCAGCGGGTGCCGTCGGCCGCGCGGCTCTGCTCGGCGCGGGCGCGCAGCTCGGCGGCGCGCGCCTCGGCGGTCCGGGCCTCGTCGTGCAGCTGGGCGGTCAGGTCACCCGACGCCGTGGTGGTCGGGACGGCGGGAGACGCCGGGGCCGGTATCTCTCGGGGCGTCACCGTCGCGGCGTCCCGGGTGCTGACGTCGTCGTCCTTCATGCCCTTCATCTCGCCCTTGAAGATGCGCAGCGAGCGACCGAGCGAGCGGGAGGCGTCCGGCAGCTTCTTGTAACCGAACAGCAGCAGGATCGCCAGGATGATCAGGCCGATCTCCAGCGGGCCGAGATTCACTGGTCCTCCAGGGGTGGGTGGCACCGGCGATGCTACGCCGGAGGGGGTTCGAAACCCGCGGCAAACGGGGATGTCCCGCCGTACGGGTGGTGGTCAGCGGTCGTCGTCCGCACGCTGGCGGGCGCGCCGCTCGACCTCCGCCGACGTGGTCTGCAGCTGGTCGAGGAGCGGGCGGACGTCCTGTTCGGCGCCCGCGAGCTCCCGGCGCAGCCGGCCGGCCGCGCCGAGCAGGCCGTAGCCGATGATGCCGAGCGCGAGGAGAACCACGACACCGACGGCGATCCACACGATCAGCAGCAGCACGGGACCGACCCTAACCGGCGGGGCTGGACGCCGACTGGACGTCGACCCCGTAACGCCTGAGTGCCGCCCGGGCGTCCGCTGCCACCTCGGCGGCCAGGTCCGCGGGCTCGTCGACCAGCGCATCCCCGCCCAGCGAGGCCACCAGCTGGCGGGCCCAGGCGAGGTCGGTCGTGCGGACGGTGACCGCCAGCCCGCCCGGCGGGTCCTCGACGGGCGCCACCTCGTCGACCGGGTAGTAGTCGGCGACCCAGCGGGCGCTGCGGGACAGCCGCAGCCGGACGGCCGGCGAGTCCGGGGGCGGCTGGTAGACGCCGTTCTCGACGTCGCGCTCGTGCGCCTGCGGCGGCGGGGCGGCGGGCTCGTCCAGGACCACGACGTCGTCGACCCGGTCCAGCCTGAACAGCCGGACGCCCTCGGCCCGGCGGCACCATGCCTCCAGGTACCACTTGCCGTCGACCAGGAGCAGCCGCATCGGGTCGACGGTGCGCTCGGTGCGCTCGTCGCGCGTCGGGACGTAGTAGTGCATGTGCAGCGCCCGCTTGCGCTCCAGGCCGTCCTTGACGACGGCGAGCGCCTCCTCGCGGGCGTCGACGCTGACCGCCACCGGGGTGACGTGGTCGCCGGCGTGCCCGGCGGCCGCCGAGACCTTGGCCAGGGCGCGGCTGACCGCCTCCCGCTCGGCCAGCCCGGGCAGCTCCAGCAGGGTGCGGAGGGCGACGACGAGGGCGACGGCCTCGTCGGTCGTGAGCCGCAGCGGCCGCACCATGCCGGCGGTGAACGTGACCCGCACCCGGTCGCCCTCGAAGGACAGGTCGATCAGGTCGCCGGGACCGTGCCCCGGCAGGCCGCACATCCAGAGCAGCTCGAGGTCGCTGCGCAGCTGCTTCTCGCTCACTCCGAAGTCGCGCGCGGCCTCGGCCAGCCGGACGCCCTCGGGGCGGGCGGTGAGATACGGGACGACGGCGAGCAGCCGGGTCATCCGGTCGGGCGTGCCGGTGGTGGTCATGCCGGCTCCCCCATCGCGGCGAGGCGGGTCAGGCGGGTGATCACGGCGTCCCGGACCGCGGCCGGCGCCTCGACGACGACGTCGGCGCCGTACGCCGCCAGTTCGTCGGCCAGCCGGCCGGGTTCGGTGGTGCGCAGCTCCAACCGGTCCTCGCCGTCCTCCGAGCCGCCGAGGGGTGTGGCGTGGCGGCGCAGCCCGATGGCGGTGCCGGGGCGGGCGTGGACCACGACCAGGTGCTCCTCTCCCCCGACCTGCCCCGCGACGACGGCGGCGAGGTCGACGTCCTCGGGAGGCTGGAAGGCGCCCGGCCTGCCGGTCACCTTGGGCGTGCCGACGACGCGGGAGAGGCGGTACTGGCGGGGCGCCTGGCGGTCGAGGTCGAGGCCCACCAGGTACCAGCGGCCGTGCCAGGCGACGACACCCCACGGCTGGACGTGGCGTCGGGTCGGGGCGTCCTCGTCGGGCCGCTGGTAGTCGAACTCGAGCTGCCGGCGATCGCGGGCGGCGGCGTAACAGGGCTCGAAGGCGGGCTCCCCCGCGTCCAGCCGCGGCTGGAGCGGGATGGCGCGGGAGCTGTCGACGTCGATGCCCGCGGCCTTGAGCTTGACCAGGGCGCTGTGCGCGGCCCCGGCCAGCTGGGCCGACTCCCACAGGCGCAGCGCCAGGCCGACGGCGGCGGCCTCCTCGCCGGTGAGCCGGATCTCGGGCAGCTCGTAGTCGGCCCGCGCGATGCGGTAGCCGTCCTCGGTGTCGAACACGCTGGTGCGGCCGGTCTCGAGCGGGACGCCCATCTCGCGGAGCTCCGCCTTGTCCCGCTCGAACATGCGCTTGAAGGCCTCGTCGGCGCGCTCGCTGCCGTCGTCGGCCTCGTAGCCGGGCACGGTCGACCGGATGCGCGCCGCGGTCACGTACTGCCGCGTGCTGAGCAGGGCGATGACCAGGTTGACCAGTCGCTCCGCCCGCTTCGCCGCCATGCGCCCAGGCTAGTCAGCCGGACCAGGCGTCCTCGCTTCCGGTGCGCCGTCGTCCGGAGCCCCTCGTTAGCCTGCCTGCATGCCGTACTCCGCCTCCCCTCCGCCGCCGCTGCGCATCCGCTGGCGGCGCGGCCGGGTGACGGCGACGGGTCGCCGCGGCCGCGACAGCCTCGAGCTGACCGTCGACGTGCCCGACGAGGGCGAGCTGCCGGCGCTGGCCTACCCCTCGCTGGTCGGCATCCCGCAGGTCGACGACGAGGTGCTGCTCAACACGACCGCTCTCGCGCAGGGGCTCGGCACCGGCGGCGTGGCGCTGGTCATCGCCGTCCCCGACCGGCTGCCGCCCGACCCGACCGGCACGGGGCATCTGGTCAAGGCGCGGTACACGCCGATGCAGGCGACGGTCGCCGGGGTGGACGAGCAGGAGACCGAGCACCACCAGCTGCTGTCGGAGGCCGACGACCTGGGCGGCATGCCGGTGGTGGTGGCCGACCTGCACTCGGCGCTGCCGGCGGTGCTGATCGGCATGCTCGCGACCGATCCCGACCTCAAGGTCGCCTACGTGATGCAGGACGGCGGCGCGCTGCCCGCGGCGTTCTCCCGCACGCTGGACACGCTCGCGGCGTCGCTCGCCGGCGTCATCACGGTGGGCCAGGCCTTCGGTGGTGACCTCGAGGCGGTCACCGTGCACACCGGGCTGCTGGCCGCGCGCCACGTGCTGGGCGCCCACCTGGCGATCGTCACGCAGGGGCCGGGCAATCTCGGTACCGGGACGCCGTGGGGCTTCTCGGGGGTGGCGGCCGGCGAGGCGTGCAACGCGGTGACCGTGCTCGGCGGCGAGGCGATCGGCGCGCTGCGGATCTCCGACGCCGACCCGCGGCCCCGGCACCGTGGCGTCTCGCACCACTCGCTGACCGCGTTCGGCCGGGTGGCGCTGGGCGGGGTGACGCTGATCGCGCCCCGCGGGCTGTCCTCCGAGCTGGGCGGCCAGGTGGACGAGGACCTCGCCGGCCAGCCGCAGCGCAACCCCGTGGTCTGGGTGGACACCGACGGCCTGGACGACGCCCTCGGGCTCTCCCCCGTGCCGCTGCGGACGATGGGCCGCGGTTATCCCGAGGAACGGGCCTACTTCCTGGCGGCCGCGGCGGCCGGGCGGTACGCGGCGCTGCGGGTGCCTGTCCCCGAGGTGGAAGCCGACGTGGCTCCTGACGAGTCTGTGGAAGCCGGGGACGGCACGGGTACGTGACGTCGTGCCGAGTGGGGCCCGGAGGGTCCCGCGCAGGCGCGACTCAGGGCTCAGCGCAGGTCGGGACGGCAGGGGGTCGCGGTGCGGTCCGGAGGACCGCCATGTCATCGCGGTGCGGTCCGGAGGACCGCCGATTACATCGAGGCGATGAGCTTGTCGACGCGCTCGTCGACGGCCTTGAACGGGTCCTTGCACAGGACGGTGCGCTGCGCCTGGTCGTTGAGCTTGAGGTGCACCCAGTCCACGGTGAAGTCGCGGCGCTTCTCCTGGGCCTTGCGGATGAACTCGCCCCGCAGCCGCGCGCGGGTGGTCTGCGGCGGCACGTTCTTGGCCTCGAAGATGCGCGGCTCGTGCGCGACGCGGTCGACCTGGTTGTTGCGCTCGAGCAGGTAGTACAACCCGCGGGTGCGGCTGATGTCGTGGTAGGCGAGGTCCATCTGGGCGATCCGCGGATGGGACAGCGGCAGGTCGCGCTTGGCCCGGTAACGCTCGATGATCGAGAACTTGGTGGCCCAGTCGATCTCGCGGTCGATGAGGCTGAGGTCCTCGGTGTCGACGGCCTTGAGCACCCGGCCCCACAGCTCCAGCATCTGCCGGTGCTCGGGCCCGAACCCCTCTCGGTCGACGAACTCGGCGGCGCGGGAGTGGTACTCGGACTGGATCTCCAGCGCCGACATCTCCCGGCCGTTGGCCAGCCGCACCTTGCGCCGTCCGGACATGTCGTGACTGATCTCGCGGATGGCGCGGATCGGGTTCTCCAGCGTCATGTCCTTGATCGGGATGCCGGCCTCGATCATGCGCAGCACCAGGTCGGTCATGGTGACCTTGAGCAGCGTCGTCGTCTCGTTCATGTTCGAGTCGCCGACGATCACGTGCAGCCGGCGATAGCGCTCGGCGTCGGCGTGCGGCTCGTCGCGGGTGTTGATGATCGGGCGGGAGCGGGTGGTGGCGCTGGAGACGCCCTCCCAGATGTGCTCGGCGCGCTGGCTGACGCAGTAGATCGCGCCCCGCGGCGTCTGCAGCACCTTGCCGGCGCCCACGATGATCTGCCGGCTGACGAGGAACGGGATGAGGACGTCGGCGAGGCGGCTGAACTCCCCGTGCCGGCCGACCAGGTAGTTCTCGTGGCAGCCGTAGCTGTTGCCGGCCGAGTCGGTGTTGTTCTTGAACAGGTAGATGTCGCCGGTGACACCCTCCTCGGCGAGGCGCTGCTCGGCGTCGACCACCAGGCCCTCGAGGATCCGCTCCCCCGCCTTGTCGTGGACGACCAGCTCGGTGAGGTCGTCGCACTCGGCGGTGGCGTACTCGGGGTGGCTGCCGACGTCGAGGTAGAGCCGGGAGCCGTTGCGGAGAAACACGTTGGAGCTGCGCCCCCAGGAGACCACCCGCCGGAACAGGTAGCGGGCGACCTCGTCCGGGGAGAGCCGGCGCTGGCCCTTGAAGGTGCACGTGACGCCGTACTCGGTCTCGATGCCGAAGATCCGTCGGTCCACGGATCGAGACTAGGCGCCGGAACCGACAGCGGTCGCCTCCCAGTGCTCCGAAGGGTTACGCGTCGCGCTTCTCGTCGAGGCGCTGCAGGAGATCGTCGGCGGCCTTCTCGATCGCGTCGTGGTCGTTCTGCGCGGCGCGCTGCTTGGCGTGGATGAGCGCGGCGCGGTTGACCTTCGAGAAGTCGCCGTAGGGGAACTTGTAGCGCCCCTTGGTCTCCTCGGAGGCGTCGGGATCGACGGCCAGGTGCCAGGCGCCGTAGCCGTCGTACCCGTGCTTCTCGATCTCGGCGTTCTCATCGTCGGCGGACGGCGCGGCGTCGGACCACTCCGTGGTGTCGTCGTAGGCGCCGTCGTCGATGAGCTTCCGCGCCTGCTTCACGGCGTCGTCGTTGACGCGGTAGGTGGGCATGGTCAGTCCTCGGGAGTCGCCTCGCCGCCGTGCTCGGTGCCGCCGGCGGTGTCGGGGTTGGCCGGGTCGCCCAGGCCCGGCGGGGTACCCGGCTCGGGGACGCTCGGTGCGTGGGCCGCCGGGTGCTTGCCGTGCTCACCGGCCGCCGACTCGTCGCCCAGCAGCGTGCGCAGCGCCGCGCCGGTGATCCGGCGGAACGCGCGCTTGGGGCGGCGGCGGTCGAGGACGGCGACCTCGAGCTGGGCGGCCGTCAGCGTCGTCGCCCCGCCGTTGCCGGAGCCGGCGGTGACCGGGCTGACGGCTGAGAGGGCACGGACCCCGACCTTCAGCGCGTCGGCGAGGTTCATGCCGGTGGAGAAGTGCTCGCGCAGGTGGCCGCTGACCGCCTCGGCCTGCCCGCCCATGACGACGAAGTCGGGCTCGTCGACGATGGAGCCGTCGAAGGTCAGGCGGTAGAGCTGGTCGTCGTCGGCGCTCTCGCCGACCTCGGCCACGCAGAGCTCCACCTCGAAGGGCTTCATCTGCTCGGCGAAGACGCTGGCCAGGGTCTGGGCGTACGCGTTGGCGATGACCCGCCCGGTGACGTCGCGGCGGTTGTAGCTGTAGCCGCGGACGTCGGCCAGGCGGATCCCCGCCACGCGCAGGCTCTCGAACTCGGAGTAGCGGCCGACGGCGGCGAAGCCGATGCGGTCGTAGAGCTCGCTGACCTTGTGAAGGGTGGAGCTCGGGTTCTCGGCGATGAACAGGACGCCGTCGACGTAGGTGACGACGGCGACACTGCGACCGCGGGAGATGCCCTTGCGGGCGTACTCCGAGCGGTCGCGCATGACCTGCTCGGCGGAGGCGTAGTACGGCATGGTCATGGCTGGCTCCCCCGGCTCGTGGCCTCCCGTTCCATGTTGGCGCGGTCGGCCTCGGCGCGGTCGGCGACGATGCCGTCGGCGACCGCGGCCACCTCGGCGTCGGTCAGCCGGACGGCGCCCTCGGCGTCGACCCGGTAGACGATCGGGTACAGACGGCGGACCGGGTCAGGGCCGCCGGTGGCGGAGTCGTCGTCGGCGGCGTCGTAGAGCGCCTCGACGACGGTGCGGGTGGCCTCGTCGGCGGGCAGGCCGCTGCGCCAGGTCTTCTTGAGGGAGTTCTTGGCGAAAAGCGAGCCGGAGCCGACGGCGGCGTAGCCGCGCTCCTCGTAGTTCCCGCCGGTGACGTCGTAGCTGAAGATCCGGCCGGGGCTGGCGCCCTCGGCGGCGTCGAGGTCGAAGCCGGCGAACAGCGGGACGACGGCGAGGCCCTGCAGAGCGGCGCCCAGGTTGCCGCGGATCATGGCGGCCAGCCGGTTGGCCTTGCCGTCGAGGGAGAGCGTGAGGCCCTCGATCTTCTCGTAGTGCTCGAGTTCGACCTGGTAGAGCCGGACCATCTCGATGGCGATGCCCGCGGCGCCGGCGATGCCGATGACGCTGTAGGAGTCGGCCGGGTAGACCTTCTCGATATCACGGCTCGAGATGAGGTTGCCCATGGTGGCGCGGCGGTCGCCGCCCATCAGGACGCCGCCGTCGTAGGTGACGCTGACGATCGTGGTGCCGTGCGGGGTGATGTCGCCGACCGGGATCTGCGGGACCGGACGCCGGCCGGGCAGCAGGTCAGGCGCGGTGACCCCGAGGAAGTCGGTGAACGAGGAGCCCACCCGGTCCAGATAGGCGGGCGGGAACCCGCTCCGGCCAGCTGACGACTCGTTCACCCATCCGCCTCTCCCGCCTGCTGACGCCGGCGTGCACCGCTGGTCCGCCCCGTACTCCGCGTGCCGGTGGCGCGCGTCCCGGGGCGTCGCTGCGACCCTACCGGCGGGGTGCCGGGCCGCGTGGCCACCTCCGACTCGCTAGCGGTCAACGCGAGAAGGCGGGCGGCGACGTCCAGCTCCTCGCCGCCTGAGCGATCGAAGATCACCAGTCCTCCGGGAGGAGGGGGTGGCGGGGTGCCGGCGGTGATGGAGTTCAGCACTCGTTGGGCCGGCGGGTCAGTCAGATAATCGACTGCCCGCTGAAGCATCGACACGTCTTCCTTGAAGCGCGGCAGGCGAGAGTAATTGCACTCGTCACACAGCAGACCGCGGATGGCGTCCCGCATCACTGGGACCGAGTGGTCGTGATCGATGCACAGCCTGGTCTTGCCGGGACGTGCGCCGCAGACGTAGCACGCTCCGCCCTGCGCCTGAAAGATGGCCACGTACTCCGCCGGTGATAGCCCGAACGAGCGCAGAGAAGCCGCATACCGCAGCCATGGTCGACAGGCCACGCAGACTTTGCCTCGCTGGAATCGCTCTTTTTCGCCGCCGCACAGAGTGCAGGACTTGAGCCGTATTCGATGAGCCCCATTGGTCCGTCGGTCCTCGAGGACGTACGTCTCGTCGAAGCAAGAGTCACAAAGGCGACGCCCCGAACCCGCTCGCTCTGCAAGTCGCTGCCCACATCTGGAGCACGCCGGTGTCCACGTGGGATCACGCTGCTCGAGCTTGCGCGCGCGCATGCAGTCCTTGCACTGGCCGCGGAGCTTTCCACTGGACCTAGAAACCCAGTAGTAGTTCTCCTCGGGGAGGTCGCGTCGGCAATCCGTACATTTGCGAGCCATTACGTGCTACTTTGCACGCAATTACTCACTCCCCCCCTTTTTGTACGTACTGACGAACGAATTCCTCGCTATTCTCCTCCAGTACTTCGTCAATTTCATCGAGAAGAGAATCGACGTCCTCTGTCATTTCCTTGTGGCGTTCGGCGACCTCGGTGTCGACCGAGGCCTCGACCTCGTCGGCGTCCTCGCGCGTGCGCGTGGCCTTCTGCTGCCCGCCGGTGTCCCTGGTGGCCATGGCTTGCCCTCCGGTCTACGGAACTGGTGCTGAGCTGAAGTTACCCGCCGGAGGTGACAATTAAGATCACACGGACGGGGCTGGGGATCACGATCCGGTGATGGTGTCCACCAACTCCTGCGCGGTCGCCGACGCCTCGAACAACGCCCCGACGTGCTCACGGGTGCCCCGCAGCGGCTCCATCGTCGGGATCCGCACCAGGTTCTCCCGGCCCAGGTCGAACACGACCGAGTCCCACGACGCCGCCGCCACCTGGGCCGGGTACCGGCGCAGGCACTCGCCCCGGAAGAACGCCCGCGTGTCCGACGGCGGCGACACCATCGCCCGCGTCACCTCGTCGTCGGTCAGCAGCCGCTGCATCGAGCCGCGCGCCACCAGCCGGTTGTAGAGGCCCTTGTCCGGCCGCACGTCGGAGTACTGCAGGTCGACCAGGTGCAGCCGCGAGTCGCCCCACGACAGCCCGTCGCGCGAGCGGTAGCCCTCGAGCAGCCGTAGCTTGGCCGGCCAGTCGAGCCGGTCGGCACACCGCATCGGGTCGACACGCAGATCGTCGAGCACCTCGGCCCACCGCTGCAGGACGTCGGCGGTCTGCTCGTCGTCGTCCCCGTTGTTGTCGACGAACTTCCGCGCCTGCTCGAGGTAGATCTCCTGCACATCGAGCGCGGTCATCTGTCGGCCGTCACGGAGCCGCAGCTTGTGGGTGAGCGAGGCGTCGTGACTGATCGCCTGCAGCGCCTCGACCGGCTCCTCGATGGCCAGGTCCCGAGGCAGCGCCCGCGCCTCGATCATCGCCAGGACGAGCGACGTCGTCCCCACCTTGAGGTACGTCGACAGCTCGGCCAGGTTCGCGTCACCGATGATCACGTGCAGCCGCCGGTACTTGTCGGCGTCGGCGTGCGGCTCGTCGCGGGTGTTGATGATCGGCCGCTTGAGCGTGGTCTCCAGGCCCACCTCGACCTCGAAGAAGTCGGCCCGCTGGGAGAGCTGGAAACCCTGCGCCCGCCCCTCCGTGCCGATCCCCACCCGGCCCGCGCCGGCGAACACCTGGCGCGTGACGAAGAACGGCACCAGCCCGCGGATGATGTCGATGAACGGGGTCTTGCGGTCCATCAGGTAGTTCTCGTGCGATCCGTACGAGGCGCCCTTGCCGTCGGTGTTGTTCTTGTAGAGCTGGATCGGCGAGGTCCCGGGAACCCGCGCGGCCCGCCGGGCCGCCTCGGCCATCACCTGCTCCCCCGCCTTGTCCCAGAGGACGACGTCGCGCGGGTTGGTGACCTCCGGCGTCGAGTACTCCGGGTGCGCGTGGTCGACGTAGAGCCGTGCCCCGTTGGTCAGGATGACGTTCGCCATCCCGGTGTCCTCGTCGAGGTCGTTGTGGTCGAGCGCCTGCGCCGGCGAGAGGTCGAACCCGCGGGCGTCGCGCAGCGGCGACTCCTCCTCGAAGTCCCAGCGGGGACGGCGCGGCGTCGGCGCCTCGGCCACCGCCCACGCGTTCACCACCTGGCTGGACAGGGTGGTCGGGTTCGCCGTCGGCTGGCCGGGCACCGAGATGCCGTACTCGACCTCGGTGCCCATGACCCGCCGCACGCTCATGGACCAACCCTAGGCCGCGTCCCGCCGACCGACTGGCAACGCCCCGACGACCACATCGGCGATGTGGTCGCCATCTGTGGCTCATGGCGACGAGATCGGCGATGTGGTCACCACACCCCAGCCGCCGTGCGGAGGCACGAATCTCCGAGGCGCGAGACGCGCCGACGGCCCGGCCCCACGAGGGAGCCGGGCCGCCGGTGGCTCGTCCAGGGGCCCGCCCGGATCTTGCGACCGGGTGGGAGGACGAGGCCCTTGTACTACAGGTACTGGCCGGTGTTCGTGGCCGTGTCGATGGCCCGGCCCGACTCGTTGCCCTTGCCGCTGATGAGCGTGCGGATGTAGACGATCCGCTCGCCCTTCTTGCCCGAGATCCGCGCCCAGTCGTCGGGGTTGGTCGTGTTGGGCAGGTCCTCGTTCTCCTTGAACTCGTCGAGGCAGGCGGCC
>DATHAK010000251.1:0-5332 GCA_035296685.1 Blastococcus sp. | reverse complement strand
AGGGTTCGAACATGGCCGAGTGCCACCCGGTGGGCTTCCAGTGGGTCGGTGAGGCCAAGGCGCGCGGCGCGAAGGTCATCCACATCGACCCGCGGTTCACCCGCACCAGCGCGATCGCCGACCTGCACGTGCCGCTGCGCGCGGGCAGTGACATCGTCTTCCTGGGCGCCCTGATCAACCACGTCCTGAGCAACGACCTGTACTTCCGCGAGTACGTCGTCGCGTACACGAACGCGGCGTCGATCCTCCGCGAGGACTTCCAGGACGCCGAGGACCTCGACGGGCTGTTCTCCGGCTACGACCCGGAGAAGCGCCACTACGACCAGGAGACCTGGCAGTACGAGCAGGACGCCGACGACGAGGTGAACGAGGACCACCCGGGCACGGCGCAGCACCAGGAGCGCCAGTCGCAGCAGGAGTCGGTGAAGCGCGCGGACCAGGCGGACGCCGCCGGCTCCGGCGGCCCGGCGCTGCACGACCACGGCAAGCGGGACCAGACGCTGCAGCACCCGCGCTGCGTGTTCCAGGTGCTCAAGCGGCACTACGCCCGCTACACCCCGGCGATGGTGGCCGAGGTCTGCGGCATCGAGCCGGAGGTCTTCGGCAGGGTCGCCGAATGGGTGACGGCCAACAGCGGCCGCGACCGGACGACGGCGTGGGTGTACTCGGTTGGCTGGACCCAGCACACCGTGGGCGCGCAGTACATCCGGACGGCGTCGATCCTGCAGGCCCTGCTCGGCAACATCGGCCGGCCCGGCGGCGGAATCATGGCGCTGCGCGGGCACGCCAGCATCCAGGGCTCGACCGACATCCCGACGCTGTTCAACCTGCTGCCCGGCTACCTGCCGATGCCGCACGCCCACCAGCACGGGACGCTCGACGAGTACTGCGCCGACGCGGCCGGCACCGGCGGGTTCTGGGGCAACAAGCGGGCGTACATGGTCAGCCTGCTCAAGGCCTGGTGGGGCGACAAGGCGCAGCCGGAGAACGACTTCTGCTTCGACTACCTGCCCAGGATCGACGGCGACCACAGCTCGTACCGCACGGTCAGCGACATGATCGAGGGCAAGGTCGCCGGCTACTTCCTGGTGGGGGAGAACCCGACGGTCGGCCACGCCAACGGGCGCATGCAGCGCTTCGGGCTGGCCAACCTGGAGTGGCTCGTCGTCCGCGATCTGCAGATGATCGAGTCGGCCACCTTCTGGAAGGACGGGCCGGAGATCGCCACCGGCGAGCTGGTCACCGAGCAGATCCCCACTGAGATCTTCTTCGTGCCGGCCGCCACGCACGTGGAGAAGGAGGGCACCTTCACCCAGACCCAGCGGCTGCTGCAGTGGCGGCACAAGGCGGTCGATCCGCCGGGCGACGCGAAGAGCGACCTCTGGTTCTACTTCCACCTGGGGCGGCTGCTGCGCTGGAAACTGGCCGGCTCGACCGATCCGCGCGACCGGCCGCTGCTCGACCTCACCTGGGACTACCCGGTGCACGGCGACGACCAGGAGCCCAGCGCCGAGGCGGTGCTCCGCGAGATCAACGGCGTCGGCCCTGACGGGCGCGCCGTGTCGGGCTACATGGAGCTGAAGGACGACGGGTCGACCAGCTGCGGCTGCTGGATCTACAGCGGCGTCTACGCCGACGAGGTCAACCAGGCCGCCCGCCGCAAGCCGGGCCGCGAGCAGACCGAGATCGCACCCGAGTGGGGCTGGGCCTGGCCGTACAACCGGCGCATCCTCTACAACCGCGCCTCGGCCGACCCGTCCGGGAAGCCGTGGAGCGAGCGCAAGAAGCTCGTGTGGTGGGACGAGCAGGCCGGCCGCTGGATCGGGGACGACGTCCCCGACTTCGAGGCGCAGAAGCGGCCGGACTACGTGCCGCCCGACGGCGCCAAGGCCCAGGACGCGATCGCCGGTACGGACCCGTTCGTCATGCAGAGCGACGGCAAGGCGTGGCTGTTCGCGCCGAAGGGCGTGCAGGACGGGCCGCTGCCCACGCACTACGAGCCGGCGGAGTCGCCGGTGCGCAACGCGCTGTACGGCGTCCAGTCGAACCCGACGAAGGAGGAGATCCGGGCGCCCTGGAACCGCGGGAACCCGTCGCTGTCCGACGTCTTCCCGTACCCGTTCACCACCTACCGGCTGACCGAGCACCACACGGCCGGGGCGATGAGCCGCACGCTGCCCTACCTGGCCGAGCTGCAGCCGGAGTTCTTCGTGGAGGTCTCGCCCGAGCTCGCGCGCGAGCGGGGACTGGAGAACGGCGAGTTCGCGACCGTGGTGACGGCGCGGGCGGCGGTGGAGGCGCGGGTGCTGGTGAGCGAGCGGGTGCGGCCGCTGCGCGTCGGTGGCCGGGTCGTGCACCAGATCGGCATCCCGTACCACTGGGGCGAGCGGGGGATCGCGACCGGCGACTCGGCCAACGACCTGCTGGGCGTGCACATGGACGCCAACACCCACATCCAGGAGAGCAAGGCCGCCACCTGCGACATCCGACCGGGACGCCGTCCCCGCGGACGGGAGCTGGTCGAATTCCTCGAGGAGTACCGCCGCCGGGCGGGGATCGACTCCGGTGCCGTCCCGGTGGGCGGGCGGGCGCCGGTGGAGACCTCATGACGGACCGGGAGTGCGCATGACGACGGTGAGCTCGGCGAGCCCGGCGCTCAAGGCGGCCGATCAGAAGAACCGGCTGTTCGGACCGCTGCCGGACGTGCAGGCCGAGGCCGGCTACGAGGAGGGCCACCCGAAGCGGGTCGGGTTCTTCACCGACACCTCGGTGTGCATCGGGTGCAAGGCCTGCGAGGTGGCCTGCAAGGAGTGGAACACGCTCCCGATGGACGACGCGCAGGGCACCCGCGACGTCATCGGGCTGTCCGGCATGTCCTACGACAACACCGGACAGCTCGGGGCCAACTCGTGGCGGCACGTGGCATTCATCGAGCAGAGCCGCACGGTGGACCTGCCGATGCCCGGCGTGGGCCTGCCCGGCGCACGGCTGGAGACGCCGGACCCCGGGGTGGGCCTGCAGGAGCCGGACGCGCAGGCCAAGGCTCAGGCGTCGGTGCTCAACGCCGAGGCGCTCAGCGAGTTCGACCCCCAGACCGGGCACTCGGCGGACCGGCAGATCCGGTGGCTGATGAGCTCGGACGTGTGCAAGCACTGCACGCATGCCGGCTGCCTGGACGCCTGCCCGACCGGCGCGCTGTTCCGCACCGAGTTCGGCACCGTCGTCGTGCAGGGCGACATCTGCAACGGCTGCGGCTACTGCGTGCCCTCGTGCCCGTACGGGGTCATCGACCAGCGCAAGGATGACGGTCGGGTCTTCAAGTGCACGATGTGCTACGACCGGCTGACCGACGGGCTGATGCCGGCCTGCGCGACCGCGTGCCCGACCCAGTCGATCCAGTTCGGGGACCTCGACGAGCTGCAGGCGCGGGCCGACGCCCGGCTGGCCACCCTGCAGTCGCAGGGCGTGGAGACCGCGCGGCTCTACGGGCGCGACGAGAACGACGGCGTCGGCGGCAACGGCGCGTTCTTCCTGCTGCTCGACGAGCCGGAGGTCTACGGACTGCCGCCCGACCCGATCGTCCCGGCCCACGACATGCCGGCGATGTGGAAGTCGGCCGCGGCGGGCGCGGCCATGATCGTCGGGGTCGTCCTCTCCGCCGTCCTGGGATCGAGGAAGCGGTGACCGAAGGGGTGGCCACGCCGGGGGCGGGCTGGCGGCGGGCCGACGGGTGGACGGACAAGCGCAAGAAGAACGGGCGGCGCAGCGGCCGCCGGGCGGCCGGCGAGGTCGCGATGGTGGAGGACGCCGAGTTCACCTCCTACTACGGGCGCCCGATCATCAAGGCCCCGGTGTGGAAGTCGCCCGACGTGCCGCTCTACCTGTTCCTCGGGGGAGCGTCGGGGACGACGGCCGTCCTCGGGGCGCTCGCCGACCTCAGCGGCCGGCCGGCGCTGACCCGGGTTGCCCGGTTGTTCGCGGGCGCGGGATCGATCGCGTCGGTCGGTTTCCTGGTGCACGACCTGGGCCGGCCCGAGCGGTTCCTGCACATGCTGCGGGTGATGAAGCCGACGTCCGCGCTGTCGGTCGGCACCTACATCCTGTCGCCGTTCAGCGCCGCGGCCGGTGCGACCGCCGCGGTGGAGCTGCTGGGCTGGTTCCCGCGGCTGAAGCGGTTCGGCGGAATCGTGTCGGCGCTGTTCGGCGGCCCGATGGCCACCTACACGGCGGTGCTGCTGGCCAACACCGCGGTGCCGTCGTGGCGGGGGCCGCACAAGGAACTGCCGTTCGTGTTCGCGGGGTCCGCGCTGGCCGCCGGTGGCGGGATCACGATGGTGTTCGCGCCGGTGGGGGAGGCCGGGCCGTCGCGGAAGATGGCGGTCGCCGGGGCGGCCGTGGAGCTCGCCGCGATGCACCGGGTGGAGACCGGACACGGGATCGTGAGCGAGCCCTTCCACGAGGGGCGGGCCGGGACGCTGCTGCGGGCGGCGAAGGCGTGCACCACCGCGGGCGCGGGGCTGACCGTCGTCGCCGGGCGGAGTCGGGTGGGATCGATCGCCTCCGGCGCGCTGCTCGCCGCCGGCTCCCTGCTCACCCGCTTCGGCGTCTTCGACGCGGGCATGGTGAGCGCGCGGGACCCCAAGTACACGGTGGTGCCCCAGCGCGAGCGGATGGCCGCCCGCGAGAACGGGCACGCGCCGACCGTCAGCCGCTGACGGCGACCGGTCCGCCTACCGGGCCTGCCTGCGGACCGCTCCACCGTTGCGGAGCGTGACGAATGCGCCAGTCGTTCCATCAGCCGGGCAGGTGACAAGCGCGACAAGGGCCACCCATTACCCAATTCGTCACATAGCGTATTGGCCATGCGGTCGGCGGCTCACGGACAGACCCCCCGATGGCTGCTCGTGTCGATCGCCGTGACGTCCGGTGCGCTGGCCGTGCTGCTGCCGCTCGCCCTCAACCGTGGCGTCAGTGACGTACCGCTGGAAAACGTGGGAGCCGAGCAGAGCGAACGGGCCGATGCGCCCGTGCGGGCGGGTCGCGTACGGGATCCCGAAGCGCCTCTCGGGCAGGACGCGGCAACCGTCAAGGTCATCCCCGCGCCTGCTACGGACACCGTGGTCGACGTGCGGGACGGATGGGCGCAGGCGGCGATCAACGCGCGATCCACATCGGCTTCGACGCGCACACCGACTCGGACGCGGACCGGCACCACCACCGCCACGACGGCGGGGAACAACTCCTTCGGGAGGGTGGTGCCCACCCTGGCTCCGACGACGGTTCCTCAGACGACGACCCCGCCGGTGACCACCACGCCGCCCACCGAGACCAC
>DATHAK010000250.1:0-4434 GCA_035296685.1 Blastococcus sp. | reverse complement strand
CGGCCCTGCCGGTGCAGCTCGAACGCGGCACCGTAGGCCGTCTTGCTCGACGCCGACGACAGGACGATCCGCTCGGCTCCCATCGCGTCGGTGTCGACCAGCCAGTCGGCGAGCATGAACGACGTCCAGAACAGGGGGCGGAACAGCACCTGCAGGTCCTCGCGGTCCGGCTCGTACGCGGGATCGCCGGTGGTGAGGGCGTAGGTGTTGTACGGCGAGGGCAGCGTGGCCCGGTGGTCGCTCGTCTCGCGGAAGCCGCGGTCGTCCACCCGCCCGGGGCGGACGAGCAGATGGCTGCCCGAGGGCAGGTAGCCGTACACCCGGCCACCGGGCGCGAGGCCCTCGGTGCGGGACTCCGCGATCTCCGCGAACCCCCACAGCGGGACGACGCCGCGGCCCTCCTCGGTCGGGAAGAACTCCCAGTAGCGGAACGCGTCACCGAGGACGGCGTAGGTGACGTTGTTCGCGGTGAGGCCCACGCGGTCGACGCGCAGCAGGGCCTCGCCGGGTGCGGGTTCGGGCAGGGGACCGGTGTCCAGCCTGGTCTCGGCCAGGTCGGAGCGGGCGACGGTCAGGGTCCAGCTCTCGTCGGCGGCCATGAGTCACGGTAGTGCCGGGGACGCCCCGTCAGAACTCGTCGGGGCACCACGGAGAGACGGGCCAGCCGAACGCGGTCGACGCGTTCACCACCGCGCCGGGGCTGATCTCCCGCACCCGCCCGGCCGCGTGCAGCGACGCGAGGGAGACGCCGCCCAGGTAGACCTCCGACAGCTCCTCGATGCCCAGGGCGAGGTCGGGGTCGCGGTCGGTGCGGTCGCAGAAGGCGCCGGCGGGGTGTCCCCACACATGCCAGCGGCCGGAGTTCCACTCGCAGAAGTCGTCCCGCACCTCGAGCACGAGATCGATCGGCGAGGGATAGCGCCGGGCGGACAGCGCCGGACCGACGTCGACGAGGCGCACCCAGAGGGCGTCGACCGGCCGCGCGTGCAGCGCGCGCGGGTCGGCGACCAGGTGGCGGACGGGGTCGTCCACCGAGTTCCTGGGCGCCTCAATCGTGCGCACCAGGTCGTGCGAGAGCAGGTACCGCCACAGCGCCGAATAGGCCGTCGGCGTCGTCGCGCGTACCTCCACGACCTGCAGCCGGCTGTCGGGCTCGCCCGCGTCGGTCCAGGCCGCTTTGACCCGGTAGGTCGCGTACCCGGTGACGGCGTCGTCGCCCTCGACGTGCAGCACGTGCTGCCGCGTCGTCCAGCCGCCGGCGCGCTGGTCGGCGTCGTCGCGCAGCGTGCGGGTCCACCAACGCCCGTCGCGGGTCAGCGTGCCGGGGACGTCGCGGCGCACGGCGTCGAGGACGGCGACGGCCGCGGGGCGGAACTCCTCGACGTCGACCAGGCGCACGGTGCCGCTGCCGATGTCGACGTCGGAACGCAGCCGCAGCCGCTCCGTCCGCCCGCTCCAGCCGCCGCGCCAGGACGCCGGCGCATAGCCGAAGCGGCCGTAGATCGAGGCCTCCGCGGCCCACAGCGCGGCGACCGGCTCGCGCCCGCTCGCGTGCGTCTCCTCCAGCTGCCGCCGCATGATCGCCGTCAGCACACCGCGCCGACGGTGGGTCGGGGCGACGGTGATCCAGGTGATCCCCGCGGTCGGTACCGAGGCGCCGCCGGGGACCGTCATCTGCAGGCTGTAGATGCCCGCTGTCGCGGCCACCCGGTCGCCGTCGAAGAGCCCGAGCGACCGGTCGAGCTCCGCGGTCTTCGGGACCTGGTCGAAGAACGGACCGGTCGGCTCGTCGCCGAACACCGCGCTCATGGCCCGCGAGAAGCGGGGCCACTCGTCGGCGGTGATCGGGCGCAGCTGTTCGGCGAGATCGGACACGAGTGCTGTCTACCGGGCGGGGACGACACGGCGCCAATGAGTTGACCGTGGCCCCGGGAGTGCGAAGGGCCTCCCGGATTGTCGGAGTCCTGTGATGTGCTGGCGCGACACATCGACCGGAGGAGTGGTCACAGGTGACCAGCGTCGCCATCGGCCCGACCGACCAGCTCGACCCACGGCTGCTCGAGCACCGCCGCGAGCTCACCGGCTACTGCTACCGCATGCTCGGTTCGTCCTTCGACGCCGAAGACGCGGTCCAGGAGACGATGGTCCGCGCCTGGCGCGGGCTCGGCGACTTCGAGGGCCGCTCGGCGCTCCGCTCGTGGCTCTACCGGATCGCGACGAACGTCTGCCTCGACCAGCTCTCGGGCCGGCAGCGGCGGGCGTTGCCGATGGACCTCTCGGGCACGTCGTGGCAGCCGGTCGAGTCGTCCCTCGCCGCGAAGCGGCCCGGGACGGCGTGGGTCGAACCGGTGCTCGACCGTCAGGTGATCGCCGACGATCTCGACCCGGCCGAGCGGGCGGTCGCCAAGGAGTCGATCCGGCTCGCGTTCGTCGCCGCCCTCCAGCACCTGCCGCCGCGGCAGCGCGCCGTGCTCATCCTCCGCGAGGTGCTGCGGTGGAAGGCCGACGAGGTGGCCCAGCTGCTCGACACCACGGTCGCCTCGGTGAACAGCGCGCTGCAGCGGGCCCGCGCCACCCTCGCGTCCGTCGGGGGTTCGCCGGAACCACGGCCGCTGGACGCCGAGGACCGCGAGCTGCTCAGCCGGTACGTCGACGCGTTCGAGCGGTACGACATCGACGCCTTTGTCCGGCTGCTGCATGACGACGCGACCCAGCACATGCCGCCCTACGAGATGTGGCTGCGCGGGCCGGCCGACATCGGCGCCTGGATGCTCGGGCCCGGGTCGGGCTGCCGCGGGTCGGTGCTGGTGCCGGTGGAGGCCAACGGCACGCCGGCGTTCGCGCAGTACCGGCCGCGCGAGGGCGGTGGTCACGCGCCGTGGGCCCTGCACGTGCTCGAGGTGGAGGACGGGCGGATCGCCCACATCTCGAGCTTCCTCGACCATGACAGCGGCCTGTTCGTGCGCCTGGGGCTGCCGGCGGCGCTGGACTGAGGTCCGGCCGATGAGTTCCGGGAGTCCGGGAGGTCTGCACCCGGAACCGACCGAGAGGGGACCTCTGTGCTCACCGACAGCCCGGCCTTCAGCGGCTTCTCCGTGGACGACGCCGACCGTGCGCGCCGGTTCTACGAGGAGACGCTCGGGCTCCGCGTGACCGAGATGCCCGAGATGGGCGGTGGCCTGATGCGGCTGCACCTGGGCGGCGGCACCGAGGTGCTCGTCTACGCCAAGCCCGACCACGCCCCGGCGACGTTCACGGTGCTGAACTTCCCCGTGCCCGACGTCGAGAAGGCGGTCGACGAGCTCGGCGCACGCGGGGTGCGGTTCGAGCACTACGAGAACCCGCCGACCGACGAGAAGGGCATCATGCGGGCCGGTGGACCACTGATCGCGTGGTTCACCGACCCGGCGGGCAATGTCTTCTCGGTGGTGCAGCAGGACTGAGCGGGCTCAGGCCGTCGTCGCGGCGGCGGCGACCGCGCCGTCCCGGGAAACCGGGACGTCCACCGGGGATGCGGCGACGACGGCGGGCGCCTTCGCCTCGTGGGACAGCTTCTCCTGGCCGATGAACGAAGGCCCGTCGCCCTTGCCGACGGTTCCGCCGCCGACGGCGAACAGGATGGTGACGACCGCGGCCATCCCGGCCACGGAGAACTTCTCGCCCCAGTTCGTCTCCAGCAGGCCGGTGCCCGACGCGGTCAGCAGGGAGGCGAGGGACGCTGCGAACGAACGGATGGCCCGTTCGAGGGCGGCGATCAGGAATGCACGTGAGAACAGCGTCTGGACGGACATGACGGCCGGCTTCCCGGAGATGGATGTGGCGTCGACACGAGGCACCCCGGCGGCCGATGGATACAGATCGCCGGATATCCCCGGTCCGCCGGTGTGCCAGGCGCTCCGCGCCGTCGGTCCCTGACCCGACGGACGTCCTCGGAAGCGGTCGCTCTCCGGCGCCTAGCCTCCCGGTCGTGCTCCGGTGGGTCTCGGTCGTGCTCTGCCTGGTCCAGGGCGGATACATGGCGGTCGACGGCGTCCGCGCCCTGGTCGTCGGCAGCTACATCACGCCGGGTTCCGGCGAGCACGCGGGCCGGCTGGGTCCTTGGGCGCGGGTCGTGCGCGCGATCGGGATCCCGCCGGAGTCGGCCGGCATGAAGACCGCGTTCGTCGTCCTCGGCGCCGCCTGGCTGGTCACCGCCCTCGGCCTGGCCGTCTGTGCGGGCTGGGCCCGCTGGCTCGGCGTCGCGCTCGCCGTCGCGACGGTCTGGTACCTCGTGCCAGGGACGGTGATCAGCGTCGTGGTGCTCCTCCTGCTGGTGTTCTCCGGAGCCACCTGATCGGAGCCGTTCCCCAACGTGTTGACCGCGGATCCACGGGCGCTCAACCTGGGCAGATGACGACGGTCGTGCGGTTGCCGAGCCGAGGCCGATGGGCGTGG
>DATHAK010000249.1:0-8740 GCA_035296685.1 Blastococcus sp. | reverse complement strand
GTTGTCCTTGCCGATCACGTTCGTGTACGTGTGGTGCAGCTCGTTGTGCGAGTGCTTCCACTGCTCGGCCGGGCTGGCCATGTCCCACTCCCACGTCGTGGAGTGGATCTTCGGGTCGCGCATCCAGTCCCACTGGCCGTGCAGGATATTGTGCCCGATCTCCATGTTCTCGAGGATCTTCGCAACCGAGAGGCCGACGGTCCCCACGACCCAGGCCGGCGGGAACATCGAGACCAGCAGTGCGGCGCGGCTGCCCAGCTCGAGCTTGCGCTGGACGTCGATGACGCGGCGGATGTACTTCGCGTCCTCCTCGCCCAGGCTGTCGCGCACCTCCTGGCGGATGGTGTCGAGCTCCTTGCCGATGATCTCGATGTCCTCGGCGGACAGGTGGGCGATTGGGTTCTCTGGCTTCTTCTGCAGTGCGGTCACGGTCCGGCTCCTCTTCTCGGGTCGGTCAGTGGTCGATGTCGCAGGCGCCGGCAGCGGCGCTCACGCAGGTCTGGATGAGGACGCCGTCCCCCGGAGCGGCGGTGGTGACCTCGCCGTTCCGCAGGTCGCGCACGGCTCCCTCGCGCAGCGGCAGCACGCAGCCGTAGCAGATGCCCATCCGGCAGCCGCTGGGCATGAGGACGCCTGCATCCTCGGCGGCGTCGAGGATCGGGGTGGCCCCGTCGGCGTCGAGCGTGGTGCCCGACTTCGTGAAGGAGACCGTGCCGCCCTCGCCGGTCACCAGCACCGTCGGCCGGAACCGCTCGGTGTAGAGCCGGTCGGCGATGCCGGCCGCCTCCCAGTGGGCCTCCAGCGCCTCGAGCATGCCGACCGGGCCGCACGCCCAGGTGGACCGTTCGGCCAGGTCCGGCACCAGTCGGGCGATCGCGGCGGCGTCGAGCATCCCGGCGGTGTCGGTGTGCTGCTCGACCAGCCGGATCCGGCCGGCCGCGGCCAGCGCACGCAGCTCCGTCCCGAAGACGACGTCCTCGGCGGTCGGCGCGGAGTGCACCAGGACGACGTCGCGGAGCTCCGGGTGGTTCCGCAGCATCCCCATGACCGGGGTGATCCCCGAGCCGGCGGTGAGGAACAGGGCCTTCTCCGGCCGCTGCTCCGGGAGCACGAACTCACCGGCTGCCTGGTCCAGCTGGATAACGGTGCCCGGCGTGGTCCGGTGGACCAGGTGGTTGCTCACCTTGCCGTCCGGGATGGCCTTGACCGTGACGCTGATGCAGCCGTCGGTCCGGGTGAGGTCGGAGGTCAGCGAGTAGGCGCGCCACTGGCGGACACCGTCGACGTCGATGCCGATCCGGATGTACTGGCCGGGACGGTGCCCCTTCCAGCCACGGCCGGGGCGGATGACGACCGTCGCCGCGTCCCGGGTCTCCGGGATCACGGCCTCGATCCGGCCGCGGAGGTCGGCGCCGGACCGGAGCGGGTCGATCAGGTCGAGGTAGTCGGTCGGTAGCAGCGGGGTGGTGACCAGCTCGGCCAGCTTGAGCACGCGGTCGCGCAGCGCGACGCGTGGCCGGGCCGGGGAAGGGCGCGGAACGGTCGTGGGGAATGGCCGGGTGGGCGACGGAAGGGCCATGCACTTAGGTTTGTCCAGCCCGGCGCATAAGTACCTGTGCTCTCGACGTGAATCCGGCCGCCAGTTCTGTAACCTGCGAACAAAGCGAGGTGGGGACGACGAACGCAGAGACCGTGCTCCCGGCGCCGGTGGCCGCAGCGATCCGCGCCGAACTGCCGACCGTGGCCGAACGGACCGTCGACGAGATCGTCGTCGAGGTCCCCAGCTACGCCGACGAGTTCACCGGGCACATGGGGCAGGTCATCAGCAATGCCGTGGAGCTCGCGCTCGGCGGCTTCCTGGAGCTCGCGTCGTCGGCGGTCGGCGCCGACGCCAGCACGCCGATCGAGCCGGCCAAGGCGGGCGCCTACGAGCTCGGCCGCGGCGAGGCCCGCAGCGGCCGGTCGATGGACGCGCTGCTCGCCGCGTACCGCGTCGGCGCGCGGGTGTCGTGGCGGGAGATGAGCCGCACCGCGGTGGCCGCGGGCCTCACCGCCCAGCCGCTGGCCCGGTTCGCGGAGCTGGTGTTCGACTACATCGACCAGCTCTCCGCCGCGAGCGTCGCCGGCCACAGCGACGAGCTGGCGACCACCGGCCGCGTGCGGCAGCGCTACCTGGAGCGGCTGGCCCACCTGCTCCTCGCCGGCGGTGAGCTCGCCGACCTGACCGCCGCCGCCGAACGGGCCGACTGGGCGCCGCCGCGCACGCTCACCGCGGTGATCCTCCCGGAGGAACGGGTCCGCGGGGCCCTGATCTCGCTCGACCACCGGACGCTGCGGGTGGGTGAGGACCCCCCGGGGCTGGACGCCGCGAGCGACCTGGTGGTCCTGCTCGTGCCCGACGCCGAGGGACGGTCGCGGTCGGCCCTGCTCCGCACGCTGGACGGCCGGGACGCCGTCGTCGGCCCGCCGCGGCCGTGGGCGGAGGTGACGACGTCGTACGCGCGGGCCTGCCGGGCGCTGCACCTGGGACTCGCCCCCGACGGCAGCGAGCCGCTGGACACCGAGCGGCGGCTGGCCGACCTCGTGCTGCGTGCCGACGCCGGCGCTCTCGACGACCTGCGTGCCCGCGCCCTGGCACCGCTCGCGGACCTGAGCCCCGGGGCGCGGGAGAAGCTGGCCGAGACACTGCGCGCCTGGCTGCTGCACCACGGCCGCCGCGAGCAGATCGCCGCCGCGCTCTTCGTCCACCCGCAGACCGTGCGCTACCGCATGGGGCAGCTCCGCGAGCTCTACGGCAAGCAGCTGGACGACCCGCGCACCGTGCTCGAGCTGACCATCGCCCTCGGGGTGCAGCCCCGGGCCGACGAGAAGGAGCGCCCATGACCGTGGACCTGTCCGCTGCGGCCGACTTCCTGGCCGGCTCCGCCCGGCTCCTGGACCAGCGCCGCTTCGACCTGCTGTTCGGCGACGGGACGCCGGACGCCGTCCTGGCGGCGGTGGAGGGCTACCGCAACCCCGACGGCGGCTACGGCTGGGGCCTCGAACCCGATCTCCGCTCCCGCACCAGCCAGCCCGGCGGGGCGCTGCACGCCTTCGAGGCGATCGCCGACGTGGCGCCGGTCAGAACGGCGCGGTCCGCCGAGCTGAGCGACTGGCTGGCGTCGGTCACCCTGCCGGACGGCGGCCTGCCGTTCGCCCTGCCCGTTCCCGACCCGGCCGCGTGCGCGCCGTTCTGGGTGGGCGCGGAGCAGACGTCCTCGCTGCAGATCACCGCCGTCGTGGCGGCGGCGGCGCACCGGGTGGCCGCCGCCGATCCCGCCGTCGCCGGGCATCCGTGGCTCGGTCGCGCGACCGCCTATTGCCTCGACGCCGTCCGCGCTCTCGGTCCGGATCCGCACGCCATGGTGCTCGCCTTCGCCGCCCAGCTGCTCGACGCGGCGGCGTCCCCTCAGGCGGCCGAGCTGGTCGAGCACCTCCGGCCGAGCGTCCCGCCGGACGGGCTGCTGCACGTCGCGGGCGGGGCCGACGACGAGTTCATGCGTCCGCTGGACTTCGCGCCGTTCCCGGGGGGACCGGCGCGCACGCTGTTCGACCCCGCCGTCGTCGAGGCGGAGCTGGACCGCCTGGCCGCCGCCCAGCAGCCCGACGGCGGCTGGACGGTCGACTTCGGCAGTTACTCCCCCGCGGCAACCCTCGAGTGGCGCGGCCAGCGCACGGTTGCCGCCCTCGTCGTCCTGCGGGCCAACGGACGGATCTGACCTCACCGGGAAGTCGCAGGTCAGCGGCAGGGGCGTGCCAGCTGCGCGGCCAACTCTCGTCATCGAGCGGCCCACCCGGGGCCGACGCGAGAGAGGGAGCGACATGGACGACGAGACTCAGCAGCCGCCCCGGCGGGAGCGGATCGGCGCCCGGGCGTGGGTGCGCACCGCCGGCCTGGTCGGCGGCGGCCTGGTCGCGGGCGGGATCCTGGCGGGCACGCTCAGCGCGAACGCGGCCTCCACCGAGGACCCGACCACCTCGGTGCCGTCCTACTCGTCGGAGGAGGGCGCGACGACCGGGGGCAACGCACCCCGGGACTGCCCGGAGGACGCGGCGGGCGGGACGCCGGGCGACACCGGCTCGGCCGAGCAGGGGACGACGACGGAGGGCTCGTCCTCCAGCCCGACGACGTAGCCACCTGCGCGTCCGGACCTCGACGCGGCGGGCCGCGCCGGGCGCGCGATCAGGCCGGCCGCAGGAGCGCGACCAGGAAGTCGGAATCCGGCGTGAACGGCCGCAGGCCCCAGGTCGACAGGAGCAGGTCCGGCGTCCACCCGGCGGTGGCGGCGTCGGCGAGGAACTCGTCGAAGGCGTAGCCGCGGCCGGCGCCGAAGCCGATCGCCGCCCGACCGTCGTCCCGGATGTGGCGCCGCATCCGGCGCAGCACCTCCGTGCGGGTGCTCTCGGCCAGGAACGTCATGACGTTGCCGGCGCAGACGATCGCGTGGAACGGTTCGGCGATGCCGGCGGCGGGCAGGTCGAGGTGCGCGAGGTCGCCGACCAGGTAGTGCGGGCCCGGTTCGTCCGCCTGGGCGGCGGCGACCAGCGCCGGGTCGCCGTCGATCCCGACGACCTCGTGGCCCAGGCGGGCCAGGTGACCCGAGATCCGGCCGGTCCCCGAGCCGGCGTCAAGCACTCGGGCGGCGCGGGGCAGCATCGCGTCCACCAGGCGCGCCTCCCCCACCAGGTCCTGCCCGGCAGCGGCGAGGTCCTTGAACCGCTGGATGTAGGCGGCCGAGTGACCGGGGTTCTCCTCGACGATCCGCGTCCATCTGCTCGGTTCGGTCACGAATGGGTCCTCCAGTCGGGCGGATCGGCGGGCTGCAGCATCGGGTCGTCGGCCGCCAGTGTCCGCACCGGCCCGGGAGGAGTCGTCGGCCCCTCGAAGCGCACGGTCACCCGGCCCAGTCCCCGGCCCCACACCCAGCCGGCCCCCAGCTCGTCGTGCCGCACGTCCTGTCCCGGCCACCAGCGCTTGTCGGCCGGCACGGGCGCGCTCGCGATCGGTTCCGGGGACCGCTCGCTCTCGACGGTCTCGACCGGGGCGCCGTCGTCGTCCTCGGCGAACAGGTCGCCCTGCGCGTAGACCGACAACCCGGAGACGCCGACGCCGAGCAGCCGCAGTCCCCCCTCGGCGCCGGCGTCGGCCAGCAGCCGCCGTGCCGTCGAGGCGATCAGCCGGGCGTCGTCGGTCGGGTGCCCCAGGGTCTGCGAGCGGGTGAGCGTGGTGAAGTCGTAGCGGCGGAGCTTCAGCGTCACCGTGCGCCCGGAGTAGGCCGACGCCCGCAGCCGCCCGCCGACCCGGGCTGCCATGGCGTCGATCTCCCGGCCCAGCACAGCCAGGTCGGTGAGGTCACGCTCGAAGGTCTCCTCCGCCGACACCGACTTCGCCTCGCGGTCGGGGACGACGGCGCGGTCGTCCTCGGCGCGGGCGAGCGCGTACAGGCCCGACCCGTGTGCCCGGCCGGCCAGCGTGACGAGGTCCGCCAGCGACTTGGCCGCCAGGTCGGCGACCGTCTTCACGCCGACCTGGTGCAGGCGCTCGGCGGTGGCCGGCCCGACGCCGCCGAGCCGGGTCACCGGCAGCGGGTGCAGCACCTCCAATTCCGTGCCGGGCGGCACTACGACGAGACCGTCGGGCTTGTCCATGTCGGAGGCGAGCTTCGCCATGAGCTTCGAGCTGCCGATCCCGACCGAGCCGGTCACGCCGCCGGTCGCCTCCGAGATCCGCTCCTTGAGGCCGCGGGCCAGCGCGGTGACCCCCTCGACGGAGAGGTCGAGCCCGTTGCCGGCGGCCAGGTCGACGTAGGCCTCGTCGATCGAGACCGGCTCCACCAGCGGCGACACCTCCCGCAGCAGCCCCATGACGACGTCGGAGGTGCGCCGGTAGGCGGCGAACCGGCCGCCGAGGAACGCCGTCCCGGACGGGCAGCGGCGGCGGGCCTCGGCCGTCGACATCGCCGACCGGGCGCCGTAGGCCCGGGCCTCGTACGAGGCCGTGGCGACGACCCCTCGGCCGCCGACCCCGCCGACGACCACCGGTCGGCCGCGCAGCGACGGCTTGTCCCGCTGCTCGACGGCAGCGAAGAACGCGTCGAGGTCGAGGTGCAGGATGCTCGCCTCTCGCCTCACGGATCCATTCTCAGGCGGCCGCGGCGACCAGTGCCCGTGCCCGGCCGGCGAGGAACCCGAAGTTCAGCCGCAGCACCGTCTGCCGGCTGGCCCGGTCGGTGACGACGACGGTCCGCATGATGCTTGGCTGCTCGCGCACCTCGACCCCACGGCGGTCGAACTCGCCGATCTGGCGGTCGACCGGCCGGCGCCCCTGCTTCCACAGGAAGACCAGGATGCGGTGGCTCGTGACCGCGACCCAGACGGGTGCCGGCGTGGTGCCCCGGACCACGCCGACGCCGCCCACGGCCCCCACCGCGGACAGCGCCACGCTCACGGCGAGGTCGCCCGCCAGGCGCTTTCCCGCGCCGCCGGGCTTGAGCTGCCCACGGACCACGCGCCCGAGGTGCTCGCCGGGGCGGAGCAACTGTCCGATGTGGGCCGCTGCTGCGGCGTCGGCTGCCATGCAGCGATGGAAGCACGCGCCCGGGTGGTTGAGGGACCAGGCAGTACCCCTACGGGTCAGGCGTCGGTGAGCGCCGCCGCCGGGAGCCAGTCGGCGTCGAGCAGTTCGGCGATCTCCTGCAGGGACGACGTGTCCGCGCCCGCCGCCGACCCGCTCACCGCGAGCCGCTCCACCATCACCCGCGCCACCTGCTCCTCCACCGTGTCCTCGGCGAAGGCGATCCGCCACGGGGAGGTCCGGCCGTCGCGGTGGGTGCGTCCGGTGACCTGGCGGGCCTGGATGCCCGAGAACCGCGGCTGGTGGAAGAGGCCCACCCGCGGCGTCTCCGACGCGTGGCCGCCGTCGGGCAGCAGCTCGCCGGCGTGCAGGCTGATCGACGCGGTCACGGTGAACACGCAGACCATCGCCTCGCCGCGCTGGAAGCGCAGCCGCTCGCCCTCGACGTCGAACCGGTCCCGCCCGTAGATGCCGGCGACCGGGATGCCGGCGTCCAGCAGCGCCTCCCGGATCGGGTCGGCCGCCGTCTCGACGAACTCGACCGAGACGGCGACCTGCCGCTCCGCCTCGACCTGCGCCTTGATCCAGTCGACGGTCGCCTGCACCCGGATCAGCCCGGCCTTCTGCCGGAACCGGAGCAGCGCGGCCCGGCCCTTGGCGCTCTGCCGCGCCCGCCGGGCCAGCTGCATCTCGGCGCGGAACTCCGACCACTCCGACTCGTAGGCGGCCCGCTCGGCGGGCGTCAGGGCGACCGGCGTCCCGGTCACCGACACCGGCCCCCACGGCGCGGGGCGGTGCAGCGTCGCGGGCGGATCGGCGTCGGCCAGCCAGCCCTGCACCCGCCGCAGGTCCGCACGGCGGGCGTCGGCGTCCTCGGTCCACTGCCAGCCGTAGCGGCCGCGTTCCACGTGGAACCCGTGCGCGGACAGCCGCTTGGGCAGGTCGGCCCACTCCTTCAACGGCTCGCCGTGGGCCGCCGCGAACTGCGGCGCGAGGTAGGGCAGCTCGAGCGGCGTGTGCGCGGGCGTCGCGGTGCAGGCCAGCACGAACGGCGCGTCCTTGACGCGGGCGGCGCCGGCGACCGCCTTCCAGTGCTTCCACCGCTGGGTGGTGGTGTGCCGCACCATGTGCGCCTCATCGGCGATGACGACGTCGAACCGCTGCTTGGCCACCTTGCCCAGCCGGTCCCAGGTGGTGACGCACCAGCGCAGCCCGCCGTCGCCGAAGCCGGCGATCGAGCGGGCCCAGTGCGGGATGGTGATGGCCGCCGGGCGGTCGGCCACCACCAGCACGCTGCGCACGTCGCGCTGCTCGGCGATCAGCCGCGCCGCCAGGATCGCCGTGCCGGTCTTGCCCACGCCCGGGTCGTCGCCGAGCAGGAAGACCCGGCCACCCGCCGCCGCGAAGGCGGCCACCGCGTCGGCGCCCTCCCACTGCTGGTCGCGGGGGGTCATGGGCCGCGCGATCGGCAGCGGGCGCGGCTTCTCGTTCAGCTCGTCCTCGAGGAAGCGCTCGAACGTGTAAGGGGGCGGGTCGTAGGGCGCCAGCTCGGGCGGCAGCTCCGCGCCCACCCAGACGTGCGCCTGGAGGCCCGCGTGCCAGACCGCGCCGGGCGCCGGCGCGCGGAAGGGGACGGCGAGCACCCACACCCGCTCACCAGGCCCCGCGACGGGCAGCTCGGCCGCCGGCTTCGCCGGCCGGGACGGTCTGGCGGCAGCGCGCTTCCGGGTCGCGCTCGCGGCGGTGCGCTTGCCGGTGCTGGTGCGGCTGCTGGTTCGGCGGGGTCGTCCGGGCACCCGGGCACGGTAAGCGGCGGCACCGACGGAACGTGGTGGAATCGCCGGATGAACGAGGACGACCGGCTGGCCTCCCGCACCGTGGGGGACGCCGGGCCGGACGTCGTCTTCGTGCACGGCCTGTTCGGCCAGGGCAAGAACTGGACGACGATCGCGAAGGGCCTGACCGACCGGCACCGCGTCGCGCTCGTCGACCTGCCCAACCACGGCCACTCCCCGTGGACCGAGCGGGTCGACTACCTGGACATGGCTCAGCTGCTCGCGGACGAGCTGGAGCACCTGGGCGAGCCGGTGACCCTGGTCGGGCACTCGATGGGCGGCAAGGTCGCGA
>DATHAK010000248.1:0-13523 GCA_035296685.1 Blastococcus sp. | reverse complement strand
CCGGCGAACGCGCCACCCACGATGAACAGCACGTTCGTCGTGTCGATCTGGATGAACTCCTGGTGCGGGTGCTTGCGGCCACCCTGGGGCGGCACCGACGCGGTGGTGCCCTCGAGGATCTTCAGCAGCGCCTGCTGGACGCCCTCACCGGAGACGTCGCGGGTGATCGACGGGTTCTCCGACTTGCGGGCGATCTTGTCGACCTCGTCGATGTAGATGATGCCGGTCTCGGCCCGCTTCACGTCGTAGTCGGCGGCCTGGATCAGCTTGAGCAGGATGTTCTCGACGTCCTCACCGACGTACCCGGCCTCGGTCAGAGCGGTGGCGTCGGCGATCGCGAAAGGCACGTTCAGCATGCGGGCGAGGGTCTGAGCCAGGTGCGTCTTGCCGCAGCCGGTCGGGCCCATCAGCAGGATGTTCGACTTGGCCAGCTCCACACCCTCGTCACGCGAGGCGCGGTCACCGCCGGCCTGGATGCGCTTGTAGTGGTTGTAGACGGCGACCGAGAGGGTGCGCTTGGCCTTGTCCTGGCCGATGACGTACTGCTCGAGGAAGTCGTGGATCTCCTTCGGCTTCGGCAGCTCGTCGAACTTCAGGTCCGAGGACTCGGAGAGCTCTTCCTCGATGATCTCGTTGCACAGGTCGATGCACTCGTCGCAGATGTAGACCCCGGGGCCCGCGATGAGCTTCTTGACCTGCTTCTGGCTCTTCCCGCAGAAGGAGCACTTGAGCAGGTCACCGCTCTCACCGATTCGTGCCACCTGCTGACCTCCACCTGTGAATCGCCGGTCCCGCGTCAGGAGCCTGCGCCTTGATTCTGACTGGTCGGCCCCTGCTCGGCCTCATGTTTCCGGACTGATTTCCGGGAGGCCATCCTCCCGGCGTGGGAGCCGAGGATCGGGCGTCCGAAGACCGTAACCCGCATCTCCGACGTCCTCGGGCAATGACTCACCCGGTTCCGCCGGCCGTCCCACTTCTGTACCGCTGGCGCCCTGAGCCCCTCGTACCGGACGACGGTACGGGCCGGGGACACGACACGCGCGCCCCCGGCCCCGCCGTCAACCGAGCGCGGGAAGGGCGTTGAGCTTCCGGCTCGCGATGACCTCGTCGACGATGCCGTAGGCCTTCGCCTCCTGGGCCGTGAGGATCTTGTCGCGCTCGATGTCGGTGCGGACCTGGTCGACCGTCTGACCGGTGTGCCGGGCCAGTATCTCCTCCATCTGCGACCGGACCCGCTGGATCTCCGCCGCGTGGATCTCGAGGTCGGAGACCTGGCCGCCGGACTCGCTGGACGGCTGGTGGATCAGCACGCGCGAGTACGGGAGGGCGAGGCGCTTGCCCGGCGTCCCGGCCGCAAGCAGGACGGCGGCGGCCGAGGCGGCCTGGCCCATGCAGACGGTCTGGATGTCGGGGCGGACGAACATCATCGTGTCGTAGATGGCCATCAGCGAGGTGAACGAGCCACCGGGCGAGTTGATGTAGATCGTGATGTCGCGGTCGGGGTCGGTGGACTCCAGCGTGATCAGCTGGGCCATCACGTCGTTGGCCGAGGCGTCGTCGATCTGCACCCCGAGGAAGATGATCCGTTCCTCGAAGAGCTTGTTGTAAGGGTTGGACTCCTTCATGCCGTAGCTGGTCCGCTCCACGAAGGAGGGCAGCACGTAACGGCTGGAGGGCATCTGGAAACTCATCTTCTCGTTCCTCCGAACCGTCAGTTGTCCGTGACGGGGTTGGTCGGGTCGGTCATGGCCGCCTTGCTCACCACGTGGTCGACGAACCCGTACTCGAGGGCCTCCTGCGAGGTGAACCAGCGGTCGCGGTCGGAGTCCTTCTCGATCTGCTCGATGCTCTGCCCGGTGTGCTGCGCCTGCAGCTCGTTGAGCTCCCGCTTGGTGCGGCGGAACAGGTCGGCCTGGATCGCGATGTCCGAGGCCGTACCGCCGACGCCGGCCGACGGCTGGTGCATCATGATCCGCGCGTGCGGCAGGGCGTACCGCTTGCCCCGCGTGCCGGCGGTCAGCAGGAACTGGCCCATCGAGGCGGCCAGGCCCATGCCGTAGGTGGCGACGTCGCAGTCGATGAACTGCATCGTGTCGTAGATGGCCATGCCCGCGGTCACCGAGCCGCCGGGCGAGTTGATGTAGAGGTGGATGTCGCGCTTGGGGTCCTCGGCGGACAGCAGCAGCATCTGGGCCGCCAGCTGGTTGGCGATCACGTCGTCCACCTGGCTGCCCAGGAAGATGATGCGCTCGCGCAGCAGGCGCTCGTAGACCGAGTCGTTGAGGTTCATCCCCCCGGCGGAGGCGCGCAGCAGCGGCGCGCTCGCGAGGTTCGGGTCGGTGGTGCTCACGGGTGCGGTGACCTCCGTAGGACTGTGACAGTCGGTCTTCGGTGGGCGGGTGGAACGGGCCACGACGGCGCTCCGGGGGCGGTACCCCCAGACGGTCGCCTGAGTCCTGTCGACCCTAACGCGGACCCCCGACCACGCAGTCCTGATCGGGGCGGTGTTCGCCGACGGCGCAGCGCGATTCGTCCGGAGAACGCCCCGGGAAGCACGACGCCGTCCCACCCCGGGCGGGGGTGGAACGGCGTCAGGTGCGTTCGGCCGGGGCGGCTCAGGCCTTGGCGGCCTCGTCGTCGGTGATCTCGACCGGCCCGGGAGCGTCGTCCTCAGCGGGCTCGGCCGGCGCGGCGGCGCGGGTCTGCGGACGGAGCGCCTCCAGGTCGACGACGTTGCCCGACGCGTCGGTGATCGTCGTCTGCTCCAGCAGCTGGGCGAGCGTCTTGGTGCGGCGGACGTCGGCGACGAACTCGGCGATGTTGCCGCCCTGCTGCAGCTGCTGGGCGTACTGCTCGGGGCTCATCCGGCTGCGCTGGGCCTGGGCCATGATCTGCGCCGACAGGTCGTCGTTGTCGACGGTGACCTCACGGGCGTCGGCGATCGCGTCGAGGATGAACTGCGTCTTCACCGCCTGCTCGACGTTCTTGCGCTGGTCGGCGTCGTAGGCCTCGCGGTTCTCCGCGCCCGACATCGACAGGAAGCTGTCCCAGTCCATGCCGGCCTGCTGGAGCTCCTGCTCGAAGGCGCGGTTGCGCCACTCGATCTCGCGCTCCACCAGGTTCTCGGGGACCGGCACCTCGACGACCTCGATCAGGTGGTCGACCAGCTTGTCGCGGGCCTGCGCCCCCTGCTGCAGCGTCTTGGTGCGGGCCAGGCGGGTGCGCACGTCCTCCCGCAGCTCGGCCAGGGTGTCGAACTCGCTCGCGGTCTGGGCGAACTCGTCGTCCAGCTCCGGGAGCTCCTTGGTCTTGACCGACCGGACGGTGACGGTGACGTCGGCCTGCTCGCCGGCGTTGGGGCCGGACAGCAGCGCGGTCCGGAACGTCGTCGACTCGTCGGCCGACAGCCCGCGGATCGCCTCGTCGAGGCCCTGCATCAGCTGGCCGGTGCCGACCTCGTAGGACATGCCGGTGGTCGAGCCGTCCTCCAGCACCTCGCCGTCGAGCTTGGCCTCGAGGTCGATGGAGACGAAGTCGCCGTCCTCGGCGGCCCGCTCGACGCCGGTGAGCATGCCGAAGCGCTCGCGCATCACGGAGATCTGCTGGTCGATCTCCTCGTCGGTGACCTCGACGTCGTCGACGGTGACGGCGAGGTTCTCCAGCGACGGCAGCTCCAGCTGCGGGGCGACGTCGACCTCGGCGGTGAAGGCCAGGGTGTCGTTGTCGTCGAGGCGGGTCACCTCGATGTCGGGCTGGCCGAGCACGCGCACCTGGTTCTCGCGGACGACCTCGGAGTAGACCTCCGGGATCGCGTGCTGCACGACCTGCTCGAGGACGACGGGGCGCCCGATGCGCTGGTCGAGCACGCGGTTGGGCACCTTGCCGGGGCGGAAGCCGGGCACGCGCACCTGCTTGCCGAGCTCCTTATAGACCTCACCGAAGGCGTGGTCCAGGTCCCCCCAGGGCACCTCGATCGCCATCCGGACCCGCGTCGGGCCCAGTTCCTCGATGGTGCTCTTCACAGCGGCAGTGCTCCTCGGATTGCGGACAAACGGGCGCCGACGGGCATGGACGACGCGGGATTGGCTCCGAGTCTAGAGACGGCACGGAACGGTCGGGGTGGCGGGATGTGAGCCCGCAGCACGCCGAGACGTCGGGGTGGCGGGATTTGAACCCACGGCCCCCCGCTCCCAAAGCGGGTGCGCTACCAAGCTGCGCCACACCCCGTGGCAGGGCGAGTCTAGGCGCGCGCCGCCGGCGGTTACCGTGGCCCCGCGTGAGGTCGTTCGCCGGGGCACTGCTGCTCGCCGCCGCCGTCCTCACCGCCTGCGTTGCGGACGAGCCCGAGCCGGACCCCGCCCCCTCCCCCACCAGCGCTGCGGCGAGCACCCCGGCGCAGACCAGCACGGCGCTGGTCGAGGCCGCCGAGCGGGGCGACGCCGCGCTGGTGGGACGTCTCCTGCGGGCCGGAGCCGCGGTCGACGAGGTGGACGGCGCCGGCCGCACCGCGCTCGAGGCCGCGGTGACGAGCGGGGCGGCGATCGACACCGTGCGGGTGCTCGTGGCCCGGGGCGCCGACGCCTCGCGGGTGACCGGCGCCGCGCAGTACGCCGTCCTCACCGCTGTACAGCAGCCGCCGCCCGCCGACCCGGCCGCCGCGCTCCTGGCCGCCGCGGCGGCCGGGGACGCCGACGGAGCCGCCGTCGCCCTGCGCGCGGGAGCCGACCTCGAGACCCGGGACGGGCATCAGCGCACCGCTCTCCTGCTGGCCGCGGCCGACGACCGGCTCGACGTCGCCCGCCTCCTGGTCGCCCTCGGCGCCGACCCCGACGCGCTGGACGACCGGCACGACACCCCGTGGCTGGTCACCGGCGTGACCGGCAGCGTGCCGATGCTGGAGGCGCTGCTGCCCGCCGGTCCGGACCTGACGATCCGCAACCGCTTCGGCGGCGTCTCGGTGATCCCCGCCGCCGAGCGCGGACACGTCGACTACGTCCGGCGCGTGGTGACGACCGGCATCGACGTGAACCACGTCAACGACCCGGGCTGGACGGCGCTGCTGGAGGCGGTGGTCCACGGCGACGGGTCCGCGCCCTACCAGGAGATCGTCCGCATCCTGCTGGCCGCCGGTGCCGACCCGGCCATCCGCGACGCGACCGGCCGGACGGCGCTCCAGCACGCCGAAGTGAGGGGCCAGACCGCGGTCGCAGAGATCCTGCGCAGCCGGTGATGCGCGCCGGCCGTCGTCCCCAGCGGACGACGGCCGGCGCGGACGGCTTGGTCAGCCGACCCGGAGCGCGATCGAGTCCGCCCTCGGCACGGGAGCTCCCGGGCGGACGGCCAGCACGATCCCGGCCACCGCGGCGAGGGCGGTGACCAGCAGCGACGCCAGAAAGCCGACCGGCGTGAACTGGGCGATCCCGAGCAGCAGTGCGGCCCACGCGAGCCACCCGGGGACGAGCCGGAAGGCGATGCCCGCGGCGGCGATCGCGAGGAGGACGAGCCCGAAGCCGCCGGTCGGCCCGAACTGCGAGGCACCGATCTGCCATGCCTGCAGCGCTCCCGGGTCGACGTGCGGATCGCGGCCGAGCTCCGCGAGCAGGACGCAGGTGGCCGCGTTCTGCAGCGCCACGACCGTCTGGACCGCGACGCCGACCAGGACGGCGCCCAGCACGATGGGCGGCGCCGACCGGTCGCGCAGCCGCGACCAGACCGAGACCCCGAACACCGCACCGAGGATCGCGCCCACGAGGGCCAGGTAGCCCCCGGCCGTGACATGACCGGCGTGGGTGTCGTAGTAGGCCGGCAGGTCGCCGGCCGGCGTGGACCCCTCCGGAAAGGGCCCGATGAGCAGGTTGCCGCCGAGGGTGAGCCCCGCGAACAGCACGCCGCTCAGCGGGGCGAAGCGGTCGAGGGCCGCCCCGCGGCGGTCGAGGGAGGTGGGGAGTGTCATGTCAGGTCCTTCCGTACCGGTCGCGTCGTGACGGACGGAAAGGTAGGGACGCCGAGGTCGCCGCGTCGTCGCCCGACGGTTCGATCTCGGCGTCAGCCGATCGGCCGACGACAGCACCGACCAGCGCGCCCTACCGTTCCTCCATGCGCGTCCGGCTGTCCCCGGAGCGGCTGGACACCGTCCTCGCCGCCGCGCTGTTCGTCGTCGCCGAGGTGCAGGTCGCGTTCAACGACGTCTCCGGATGGGCCGCCGTGTCCGAGGCCGTCGTGGCCGGGATCGTCACCGCGTCCGTGGCCGTCCGCCGTCGCTGGCCCGCGGCCGTCGGGTTCGTCGTCCAGGGGCTGCTCGTGCTGGAGGGCCGGTTCGCCACGCTGCCCGCCGGGGCGGTCACGGCGGCCTGGTTCTGCGCTCTCTACGCACTGGCGGTCTGGACGACGTGGCGGTGGTTCCTCGCCGGACTCGCGTGGTTCGTGCTGACCGACATGCTGCCGACGCTCGGGGACACCGTCGCCGTCCGCGAGATCGGCAACTTCACCGCCGTCGTCGTCCTGGTCATGGTGTTCCTGCGCGTGCTCGTCGGGCGCCGCGACCGTCAGCTGCAGGTCGCGGAGCGGGAGCGCGACCTCGCCCGGCGGGAGGCCGTCGTCGAGGAGCGGGCGCGGATCGCCCGGGAGCTGCACGACGCCATCGCGCACCACGTCTCGGTGATCGTCGTGCAGGCCGGCGCCGAGCGGCGGGTGCTGGACCCGGCGCAGGAGTCGACCCGCGAGGTGCTGTCGACGATCGAGCGCGTGGGCCGCGGCGCGCTCACCGAGATGCGCCGGCTGGTCGGCATGCTCCGCACGGACCAGCCCGACGCGCTGCTCCCCCAGCCGAGCATCGCCGACGTCCCCACCCTGGTGGCCCAGCTGAGGGACGCCGGCCTGCCGGTGGACCTCCGGATCGACGGCGAGCCGCGCGAGCTCCCGGTCGGCATCGAGCTGTCCGCCTACCGGGTCGTGCAGGAGGGCCTCACCAACGCGCTGAAGCACGCCGACGGCACGAAGGTCGCGGTGCGCATCGGTTACGGCCCCCGCTCGCTCGAGCTCGAGATCACCGACCACGGCAGCGGGGCCGAGTCCGCGGCCGTCCCCGGCGGGGGCCACGGACTCGTCGGCATCCGCGAGCGGGTGGCCCTCTACGGCGGAGAGCTGGAGGCGGGCCGCGCCGCCGACGGCGGGTTCCGGCTGCGCGTCCTCCTGCCCACCCGGTGAGGTCGCCGTGCCACGCGTACTGATCGCCGACGACCAGGCCCTCGTGCGCGTCGGGCTCCGCAAGGTCCTCGAGTTCGAGCCGGACACCGAGGTGGTCGGGGAGGCCGGCGACGGCGCGGACGCCGTCCGGCAGGTGGCGCGGTTGCACCCGGACGTCGTCCTGATGGACATCCGCATGCCGGTGCTCGACGGCATCGAGGCCACCCGCCGGATCGCTGCCACCCATCCGGAGAGCAAGGTGCTGATCCTCACGACGTTCGGGCTGGACGGGTACGTCTACGAGGCGCTGCGCGCGGGCGCGAGCGGTTTCATGCTCAAGGACGCCGCCCCCGAGGAGATCGCTGGCGCGGTGCGGATCGTCGCGAGCGGGGAGGCGCTGCTCGCCCCGGCCGTCACCCGGGCCGTCATCGAGGAGTTCGCCCGGCAGCCGCAGGTCCGGCGGAACCCGCCGGCCGCGCTCGCCGAGCTGACGCCCCGGGAGCGGGAGGTGCTCGACCTGCTGTTGCTGGGCCTGTCCAACCCGGAGATCTGCGCCCGCCTGTTCATCAGCGACGCGACCGCCAAGACGCACGTCGCCCGGATCCTGCAGAAGCTCGCCGTGCGGGACCGGGTCCAGGCGGTGATCTACGCCTACGAGAACGGCGTCGTGCAACCCGGCGGGCAGTGACCGGCCGCCGTCCCTGTGGGGACGACGGCCGGTCCGGCTTCCGCATCAGGCGACCGGCACCCCGACCACCTCGAGGATCGACTCGGCGGCCCGGCGCGCGCCCGAGTAGCCCGCGTACGCGGCCTGCAGCTCGCGCGCCTGGTCGCGGTACGCGGGGACGGCGAGGACGGCGTCGACGCCCTCGCGGACCTGGCGCGCGGTCGGGGTGTCGATGCGCAGCGCGACGCCGGTGCCCGACCAGGTCACCCGGGTCGAGACCTCCATCTTGTCCTCGGTCAGCCCCGCCACGACCAGCGGGACGCCGTGGGCCAGCGCCATCTGGACGCCGCCGTAGCCGCCGTTGGTGACCATGACGTCGACCAGCGGGAGCAGCTCGGTGAACGGCACGAACGGCGTCAGGCGGACGTTCGCCGGCCGGGTGGCGGGCGGCAGCACCTCGTCGGCGTCGAAGCCCACCGTGGTCGCGACGACGAACGCCTCGGACTCCACGAGTCCCTCGACGGCGGGCAGCACCAGGTTGGCCGGGTCGGTGGCGATCGTCCCCTGGGTGACCAGGACGACGGGGCGGCCGGCCGCGCGGGCGTCGAGGAGGTCGGCCCACCAGTCCGGCGGCGGAAAGTCGTCGATGCCCTCGGGCAGGAACGGGCCGACGAACTCAACGGTGCCGGGCAGGTCGCTGCGGCTGTACTCGAACTCCGGGATGCTCGGGCAGAGGTAGCGGGCGGAGACGGCGGCGCCCCAGTCCATGAAGTAGCCGTCCAGGCGGGGCAGGCCCAGCCGCTCGCGCACCTGCTCGGCGGCCCGCTGGCACTCCGCGAAGACGACGCTGCGGATCGCCCAGTTCAGCGCCCGGTTGCGCAGCCGCCCGAGAGGGGACGACGACGGCATCAGGCCGGTGCCGAAGGGGGCGGCGTCGACGCTGGAGATGCCCAGCGGCGAGACGTTGAAGACCACCCGCGGGATGCCCCGGCGCTCGGCGGCGACCGGGCCGGCCATGAAGCCCTGCTCCGCGACGACCACGTCCGGGCGGAAGGTGTCGATGACGCCGTCGATCTCGGCGGCCCAGTCGGGGATCGGCGCGATGAACAGGTCGAGGATCGCGCGCTTGAGGGTGCGCAGGCCCGGCTTGTCGATCCCACCGTCGACCTGATCGTCGACGCGGGCGTCGTCGAAGTCGAGCTCGGGGCTCATCCGGAAGAACTGGGCGCCCAGCCGCTCGACGAGCGGGGCGTACTTGGCGCCGCTGTACCAGGCGACCTCGTGGCCGGCGGCCAGCAGCTCCTTGGCGATCGGCAGGCCCGGGCGCAGGTGGCCGGCCATCGGCATGGTGGTGAACAGGATGCGGGACATGGCGTCCTCCTTCTGGTTCGGTCCCGCACCGGGATGGTGGGGCGACGGGCGAACCGTGCGCCGGGTCGCTTGACGGCCGCGGGACGCGGCGCGACGCTTCCCTGGCCTCGGCCGGACCTCTGCTGAACGCCTGCTGAACGGCCAGCCCGGGAGGCAGCCGGGGACGGAGGTGGGACCGTGCAGTTCGGCGTGCTCGGCGCGGTCGAGGCGCGGCCCGCGCCCGCGGGCGCTCCGCTGGAGCTGGGCAGTCCCCTGCAGCGCGTGCTCCTCGGTCTGCTGCTCACCGAGCCCGGGCGGCCGGTGTCGCTCGACCGCATCGTCGACCAGCTGTGGGGCGACGCCCCGCCGGCCGACCCCGACGCCTCGGTGCAGACCTATGTCTCCCGGCTCCGCCGGGCCCTCGGTGCGCAGGTGGTCGAGCGCACGCCGTCGGGCTACCGCCTGGCGGTGGCGCCCGGCGACGTCGACGCCGGGCAGTTCGCCGAGCTGGCGGCCGCCGCGCACGACCTCCTGGCGGCCGGGGACCCCGCCCGGGCCGTGGAGGCAGCCGACCGTGCGCTGGCCCTCTGGCGGGGGCCGGTCGCGCTGGAGGACGCCGGCGACCGCGAGTTCGCCGTCGCCGTCCGGACCCGGCTGGACGCCCTCCGGGACGCCTGCCAGGAGGACCGGATCACCGCGCTGCTGCGGCTGGGCCGCGCCGCGGAGGCGGTGGCGGACGCCGAGGGGCTGGTGGCGGTGCACCCGCTGCGCGAGCGGCCGTGGGTGCTGCTGATCGAGGCGCTGCACGCGGCCGGCCGGGCGGCCGACGCACTGGCCCGCTACACGCAGGTCCGTCGACTGCTGGACGAGGAGCTCGGGGTGGAGCCGGGCGAGGCCCTGCGCGCCGCGCAGGCGCGGGTCCTCCGCAACGAGGCGCCCGACGTCCCGGCGCCGCCCGCCCGCCCCGACCCCGCCGCCCCGGCTCGACCGGGCCTCGTGGGGCGGGCGGAGGAGGTCGCCGTCCTCCGGGACCTGCTCGCCGCACTCCCCCGTTCCGGGCCGCGCTTCGTGCTGCTCGACGGCGAGGCGGGCATCGGCAAGACCCGCCTGGCGACGGAGGCCGCGGCCGCCGCCGCGGCGGCCGGTGCGCGGGTCGCCTGGGGGCGCTGCCACGAGGACGACGACGCCCCCGCGCTCTGGCCGTGGCAGCAGATCGTCTCCGCGCTGACCGGGACGGCGGAGCGGCTCGGCGGTACCGACGACGGGGCGTTCGCCGCGTTCGAGCGCGTGCTGCAGACCCTCGTGTCGGCGTCGGCCCGCGGCCCGGTGGTCGTCGTCGTCGACGACCTGCACTGGGCGGACCCGGCGTCGCTGCGGCTGCTGTCCTTCCTCGCCGTCGAGCTGCAGCACGGCCCGGTCGCGGTGCTCGCCACCTGCCGCGCGGAGGTGCGCGACCCCGCCCTGGGCCGGGTGCGCGCGACGCTCGCCCGCACCAGCGGTTTCCTGCAGTTGCGGCTCGGGCCGCTCGGGCCGGCCGAGACCGGCCGGCTGGTGGAGGGCATCGTCGGCGATGGGAACGGCCTGGACGACGGCGCGCTCGCCGACCTGCACGAGCGGTCCGGTGGGAACCCGTTCTTCGCCACCGAGCTGGCCCGCATGCTCGGGGTTGACGACGACTCGCCCGCGGTGCCGCCGGGTGTGCGCGACGTCGTCGACCGGCGGCTCGCCGGACTGCCCGAGAACGCCCGCGCCGTCCTGCGGCTCGCGGCTACCGTCGGCCAGCGGTTCGACGTGTCGCTCCTGCAGCGGGCGGGCGACCCCGGGGACGATGATGCGCTCGCCGATGCGCTCGACGCCGCGAGCGAGGCGGACCTGATCCGGCCGGCCGGACGGGGCCGGCTGGCCTTCGCCCACGCGCTGGTGCGGGAGACGCTGCTGGCCGAGACCCCGGAGCTGCGGCGCAGCCGGCTGCACGCCCGCGTCGCCGCGGCGCTGGCGGAGCACGCGGACCCGTTCGCGCGGGCCCACCACCTGGTGTCGGGGCGGCCGTTCACCGACGCCCGGGCCACGGTCGCGGCCTGCGCGGCGGCCGCCGAGCGGGCCGCGGCCGACCACGCACACGAGAGCGCCGCCCGGTGGTGGGAACGCGCGCTCGCCGCCCTCGACGCCGACCCGGCGGGCGAGCCGCCGGCACTGCGCCAGGAGCTGCTGCTCCGGGCCGGCACGACGATGGCCCGCGCCGGATCGTTCGCCTCGGCGCAGCAGCTGCTCGGGGCGGTCATCGACTCGGCGCTCGAGCGCGACGACGTCGACACCGCCGCGCTCGCGGCCGATCAGCTGTGGGGCATCGGCGGCCTGTGGTTCCCGGTCACCTACAACACCTATCCCGAGCACCTGATCGCGCGGCTCGAGGCGCTGCTGGCCGCCATCGGCGACGTCGACGGTCCGGCTCGGGTGCGCACGCTGGCCACGCTCGCGACGCTGTGCCACTACGGCCCCGACCGCGGGCGCGGCGTCCGGGACGCCGCACGCGCGCTGGCCATCGCCCGGCGGACCGGCCGCCCGGATCTCATCGCGACCGCACTGACCGCCCAGCTCGCGGCGCTGTGGCTGCCCGGTCACGAGCGGGAGCTGATCGCCACCGCGACCGAGCTGCTGACGCTCACCGGTCAGGATGAGCGGCCCGAGCTTGCGGTGCAGGCCCTCTCCCGGCGTGGGGTGGCGCGGCTGGCGCTCGGCGACGTGGACGGCGACGCCGAGGACCTGGCCGCCGCGTGGGAGCTGGCCGGGCGGCACGAGCTGCCGCTGATCCACGCGCAGCTGGTCTCCATGCAGGCGGCGCGGGCGATGCTCGCCGGCTCGTTCGACCTGGCGATGGAGTTGATCGACCGCGCATCGGCGCTCAACCAGCGGACCCAGCTCTACACCCAGTCCTGGCAAGAGGTGGTGATGCGGGCGTTCGTCTGGATCGACCAGGGCTGCCTGCCCGAGCGGATGGCGTCCGTCTCGCCGGACGCCGCCGGGCCGGACGGCGGCGGGGGCGACACCCTGCTGACGACGCTGACCCTGCTGCAGGCGGGCCGGCCGGTGGAGGCCGCGGCGGTGATGGCCGAGCGGGACGCGTTCGCCCGCATGCCGATGCAGTGGGACTGGCTGTCGCTCACCTGCTGGCAGGCGCAGATCGCCTCGGACCTGGCCGTCTTTCCGGAGGTCCGGCTCGAGGAGGGACTCCTCGACCGGCTCGCCGACGACCTGCTGCCGTTCGCGGAGCAGCTGGCCATCCAGGGCGGCATCGGCGCGCTGGGTCCGGTCGGCGTCTACCTGGGGCGGGTGGAGGCGGCGGCCGGACGGCGGGAGTCCGCGGAGGCGCACCTGCGGGAGTCGATCGAGGTCGCCGAGCGGCACGGGTTCCGCCCGCCGCTGGCCAAGGCGCGGCTCGCGCTGGCCGAGCTGCTCGCTGCGCGGGGCGCGCGGGCGGAGGCCGCCGCCGAGGCGGTGCAGGCGCGCGCCGTGGCGCAGGAGATCGGGATGCGGCTCGTGGCGGACGGCGCCGCCCGGCTCGCGCACGAGTGACCGGCGGCCGTTCAGCGGGCGACCGCCGCCACCTGCCAGATCCGCCCGGACGGCGCGGCGGTGGGGTGCATCCCGTGCTCGGCGAGAACGGCGAGCATCGCGGCCGGTGGGTGCGCGAACGTGCGGAACTCGCGGCCGGACATCGAGAGCAGCGCGTTCTGCGTGGCGACGGCGGCGCGCGAGATCGCGTTGCGCGGCGGAAAGCTGAACGCGAGCTGGCGGCGGGCGTGGTCGGCTGCGGCGCCCAGCAGCCCGGCGTAGTCGGGGTAGCAGCAGACCACCCGGTGCAGGACGACGACGTCGGCCGGCTCGACCGCGGTCGGTTCAGCGGCGATGTCGAGATGGCGGCGCGAGACCTTGCCGGCCAGTCCGGCCTCGGCGACCAGCGCCTCTGCCTCCGCGTCGTAGGCCGGCGAGAGTTCGAGGTTGACCGCCGTCGCCGCGCCCCGGCGCAGCAGCTCGATCCCGATCTCCCCGACGCCGCCGCCGATCTCCAGGACCGTGGCGCCGTCGATCCCGCGCCGAGCGAGGAGGTCGACCAGGCGGCCCGCGGTCCTGCTGAGGCCGCGCCGGCGGTAGCTGGCCGCCATCCGCTTCGCGAACCGGTCGTCGAACATGCGGTCGCATCCGCGGGGATCGCAGCAGCCGGCCACGCAGGCACTATGTCATCGGCCGGGCCGCATATGGCCGGCACGAAGCCCGGGGTGGAGCGCCCGTGCAGTCCGGGATCCGCCGCGCGCTACTCTCG
>DATHAK010000247.1:0-14365 GCA_035296685.1 Blastococcus sp. | reverse complement strand
CGGCGGGACGGGCCAGGTGGAGCTCGATCTCGGCGGCGCGACCCTGTTCAGCAGCGCGGCGGTGCGCGTCGTCCTGGCGATCGCCCGCATCGCCCGGAGCGAGAGCTGGCGGCTGGCCGTGCATGCGCCCGCGGGCGGCGTGATCCGCCACATCCTGCAGATCAGCGGTCTGGGCGACCTGGTCGACCTGCGCTGAAACGGGTGGTGGTCCGGCCCCGACCGTTTGGGGAACGGCTCCGGTGCACATGCTCCGGGAGTGAGACTCCGCCGCAGCGACCCGCACGGACCCGGGTACCGCCGTCGCCGCGCCGGGCGGGGCTTCGCCTACTACGACTCCGACGGCACCCTCCTCCGGGACGACGAGGTGCTGGACCGGATCCGGTCCCTGGCGATCCCGCCGGCCTGGAAGGACGTCTGGATCTGCCCCTGGCCCAACGGCCACATCCAGGCCACGGGTCTCGACGTCGCGGGCCGGCGTCAGTACCGCTACCACGACCAGTGGCGCGCCCGCCGCGACGCCGAGAAGCACGAGCGGGTGCTGGAGATCGCGCGGCAACTGCCGGACGTGCGGGACGCGGTGAAGGCGGGACTGCGCACGCGGGGGCTGAACCGCGACCGCGTGCTGGCCGCCGCGATCCGGCTGCTGGACCTGGGCGCCTTCCGCATCGGCAGCGAGCAGTACGAGGAGGAGAACGGCACCTACGGGCTGGCCACGCTCAAGCGGTCGCACGTGTCGGTCCGCGGTGAGCGGACCTTCTACTCGTACACCGCCAAGGGTGGCATCGAGCGCGAGGTCGAGATCACCGACCGGCCCACGGCCACCGTCGTCCGGCAGCTGCTCGAGCGGCCGGCCGACGCCGGGGAGGACCTGCTGGCCTACCAGACCGAGGACGGCGAGTGGCGCGACGTGACCAGCGCCGAGATCAACACCTACCTCAAGGAGATCAGCGGCGCGGAGATCTCCGCCAAGGACTTCCGTACCTGGACCGCCACCGTCCTCATGGCCGCCGCCCTCGCCGAGGCCCCGCCGCCGACCAGCAGGACCGCACGCAAGAAGCTCGTCAGCGCCGCCTACAAGCAGGTCGCCGAGCAGCTCGGCAACACCCCGGCGGTGTGCAGGGCCAGCTACGTGGACCCGCGGGTGGTCGACCGGTTCGAGGACGGCGAGACCGTCGCCCACGCGCTGCGGGAGGCCGACGAGGCGGAGGCCGACCGTGACACCCAGAAGGTGCTGGAGGCCGCCGTCTGCCGGCTGCTGACCGCCTAGGAAACGCGACAGGCCCCGCCGGAGTCCGGCGGGGCCTGTCGTTCGTTCTTCAGCGGGCGGTGCTGTCGGCGATCGTGAAGAGGTCGATCAGCCCGGTCACCTCGAGCGGGCGGGTGACGGCGCGGGTGGTGGCGATCAGCCGCAGGCTCACGTCGCGGGCGCGCGAGGACTTCTGCGTCTCGACGAGGACGGCCAGCCCGGCGGAACCCAGGAACTGGACGCCGGACAGGTCGATGACCAGCTCCTTCGGCGACTGCTCCAGCTGGCTGTCGAGCGTGGACCGCAGCACCGGAGCGGTGAACGTGTCCACCTCGCCCACGACCGTCACCGTCACCACGCCGTCCTCGTCGGTGGAGGTCGAGAGCGTGATCACGTCGTCGAAGGGTGCCTCGGTGCCCTCGGTCGACACGTCGGGCTGCCCCTCGGCGGGCAGGTCGGAAGTCGTCACGGACAGTGCTCCTCTCGGCGGTACCCGGTCGGCGGACCGCCCGGTCAATCTACCGCTGTGCGATCGGGGAGCACTCCTGGTCCCCGGATGCGCAGGTGGTCTACGTGTGGCGGCCTGCCCCGGGAGGGCCCGCCGCCGGTCGCGGCTGTTGCTCAACCGCGATCATCAACGTAGACAACCGTACGAGCACGTGCCAACCCGCCGTCGGGGGGTGTCACCACCTCGGGTGCGGAGTCAGCCGTCGGTGATGTGCAGGGCGCTCTCCTCGGGTCCCTCACCGCCGACGCGTGCGTCGGCGGTCGCCTCGACGTCGTCGGCCGTGCGCTGGGTGCCGGAGTCGGTCACCGGCGTGGTGTCGAGGTCCTGCTCGAACTGGGCGACGGCGCGCTGCGGGTCCTCGGCGGGCCGGACGTCGGGGGCGTCGTCCGGGAGCTCCCGCGCCAGCCTGCCCTCGAGGGACTCGCCCTCGGCCTGCTCGGCCGACGTGGTGCCGAAGTCGGCGCTCGCGCCCGGCCGCTCACCGGGCAGCGGGGCGAACTCGGGGTCCTCCGCCCGTTCCGCGGTGGGGGAGTCGTCGTTGGCCACCTCCGGCAGGCCCTCGTCCTCGGGGAAGATGTCGCGCGCGGTCTGACCCTCCGGCTGCGTCACAGCGGACCTCCGTTCTCGCGCGGGAGCGCACTCCCGCCGTCGTCGCCCGGACGAGGCGTCCGGGCGGTGGAGCCGGTCGGGGAACCGGCGTCGGACCCTCGCCCTACCCGTGACCCGGCGCACCATGCCTCCTGTGCCGTTCCGCACGTCGGGGACGGTGGGGCTTGCCGGGCGGACGGCGGGGGTAGCGCGCGGGCATGGCGATTCCTGACGAGGTCCGGCGCATCGGGGAGCCGGTCCGCCGGTGGGCCCGCACGCAGCGACGCGAGTACACCAACGGCGAACCCCGGCCCCTGGCCGGCGACCTCGGCGCCATGGGCGTCTACCTGGGGCTCGTGTCGGCCGCGGCCGCCGCGGTGCGCGCCTCCGGCCGGGGGCTGCCGGAGCGCATCCCTGTCGGGGACGCCGTCCTGCTGACCGTGGCCACGTTCCGGCTGGCCCGCCGCATCGCGAAGGACCCGGTGACCGCCCCGATCCGCGCGCCGTTCACCCGCTTCGAGGGCGCGTCCGGGCACGCCGAGGTGGCCGAGGAGGTGCGGGAGCACGGCGGGGTGAAGCACGCCGTCGGCGAGCTGCTCACCTGCCCCTTCTGCCTGGCCCAGTGGGTCGGCACCGGGTTCGTCTTCGGGTACGTCACCGCTCCGAAGGCCACCCGGCTCGCGGCCCTCACGATGACGATGGTCGCCGGGTCCGACGTCCTGCAGTTCGTCTACGACGGGATCCAGAACGGCGGCTTCGCCCCGCAGACCGAGGGCGTCGAGCCACCCGACTAGGTCGGGTGTCCTCCCACCGGGGGAGGAGCCGCGTCGATCGACCTGCCGCGGGTACCCGCCCGCACCTATCCTGTGATCTTGACCCGGACCGGGTCCGGCAAGGGGTCCGGTCTCCGGAGCCCGGGAAGGGGCAGCATGCGATCGATCTGGCGCGGGGCCGTGTCGTTCGGCCTGGTCAGCATCGGCGTGAAGCTGTATTCCGCGACCGAGGACAAGGACATCCGCTTCCACCAGGTGCACGCCACCGACGGCGGCCGGGTCAAGTACAAGCGGGTCTGCTCGATCGACGGCGAGGAGGTCGAGTACTCCGACATCGCCAAGGGCTACGAGCTGCCCGACGGCCAGGTCGTCATCCTCACCGACGAGGACTTCGACGAGCTGCCGCTGTCGACCCGGCGCGAGATCGAGGTGCTCGAGTTCGTCGACCAGGACGAGATCGACCCGATCCAGTTCGAGAAGACCTACTACCTGGAGCCCGACGGCCCGGCGGCGCGCCCGTACGCGCTGCTGCGCGACGCCCTCGAGAACGCCGGCCGGGTCGCCATCACCAAGATCGCCATCCGGCAGCGCGAGTCGCTCGCCGCGCTGCGGGTGCGGGAGGGCGTCCTCGTGCTGCACACGATGCGCTGGCCCGACGAGATCCGGAAGCCCGACTTCGCCTTCCTGGACGAGGACATCAGCGTCCGGCCGCAGGAGCTCAAGATGGCCGAGGCGCTGATCGACTCGATGACCGGCGAGTTCGACCCGAGCGAGTTCACCGACAACTACCGCGAGGCCATGACGGCGTTGCTCGAGGCGAAGCAGAGCGGCGGCGAGGTCGCGCAGGTGCCCGAGGTGCCCGACGACGGGTCCGCGGTCGTGGACCTGATGAGCGCCCTGCGCCGCAGCGTCGAGCGGGCCCGTGGCGGCTCCGCGGACGACGCCGACGAGGAGGCGCCCGCCAAGAAGGCAGCGCCGGCCAAGAAGGCAGCGCCGGCCGAGAAGGCAGCGCCGGCCGAGAAGGCGGCCGCGAAGAAGGCGGCGCCGGCCAAGAAGGCACCCGCCAAGACCGTGGCGAAGAAGACGTCGGGCACCGCGGCGAAGAAGACCACGGCCGCCAAGGCTCCGGCCAAGCGCGCCCGCCGCAGCGCCTGACGTGCCGACCCGGCGGGAGGACCCGCTCGCCGAGTACCGCGCCAAGCGGGATCCCCGGAAGACCGCCGAGCCCGTCCCCGCCGCCGGCAGCGCCCTGCCGCACGGCGGCGACGACACGTTCGTCGTCCAGGAGCACCACACGCCGCGTCGTTCTCCCGCCCACCCAGGCACCGGCGAACGGGTGCACTGGGACCTGCGGCTCGAGCGGGACGGCGTCCTGAAGAGCTGGGCCGTGCCCAAGGGACCGCCCACCGAACAGGGGGCCAACCGGCTCGCCGTCCCGACCGAGGACCACCCCCTCGAGTACGCCTCCTTCAGCGGCCCCATCGCCGCCGGCGAGTACGGCGGCGGCCAGGTGACCATCTGGGACGCCGGCCGCTACGCCACCGAGAAGTGGGACGACCGGCACATCATCGTGACCTTCGACGGCCGCCGGCTGGCCGGTCGCTACGCGCTCTTCCCGGTGGGCGACCGGGCCTGGAACATCCGCAAGCTCGACGCCGGCCGGCCCCCGGAGGAGGAGCCCCCCGCGGCCGTGCCGCTGCCGATGCTGGCGACGACCGGCGAGCTGCCCCCGTCGGAGGAGGACGCCCGCTGGGCCTACGAGTTCAAGTGGGACGGCGTCCGGGCGGTCGCCGCCGTGCGCGGCGGGGTGCTGGGTCTGACGTCCCGCAAGGGCACCGACATCACGGTCCGCTACCCGGAGGTGTCGAGGCTGCCCGCCGCGCTGGCCGGCCACGACGCGGTGGTCGACGGCGAGATCGTGGCGATGGACGCGGCCGGCCGGCCGGACTTCGGCGCGCTGCAGAACCGCATGCACCGCACCGGCCCCGAGGTGCCGCGCATGGCCGCGGCGAACCCGGTGACCTACCTCGTCTTCGACCTGCTCTCGCTCGACGGCGAGGACCTGCTCGACGTGCCGTACGCCGAGCGCCGGGCCCGCCTCGACGCCCTCGCGCCGGCCGGGCACCGGTGGGTGATGACGCCCTGGTTCGCCGGGGGCGGTCCCGGCGTGCTCGCGGCCAGCGAGGAGAACGGGCTGGAGGGCGTGGTCGCCAAGCGGCTGGACTCGGCGTACCGCCCGGGCCTGCGCGGGCCCGACTGGCGCAAGATCAAGAACTTCCGCACCCAGTCGGTCGTCGTCGGCGGATGGCGCCCGGGCCAGGGCCGGCGCTCGGGCACCATCGGCTCGCTGCTGGTCGGCGTCCCCGACGACGAGGGCCGGCTGATCTACGTCGGCCACGTCGGCACGGGGTTCTCCGACCAGGACCTGCGCGACCTGCAGCGGATGCTCACCGAGCGCACGACCCCGCCGTTCGAGGGCGCGCTGCCCCGCGAGGTCACCCGGGACGCGCACTGGGTGGAGCCCGACCTGGTGGGCGAGGTCGCCTACGCGGTGTGGACGGCGGACAACCGGCTGCGGCACCCGTCGTGGCGCGGAGTGCGCGACGACCTCGAGCCCGACGACGTGGTGGTCGAGCCGTGACCGGGAAGCAGCGGGTGGAGGTCGACGGGCGGACGCTGTCGGTCTCCAACCTCGACAAGGTGCTCTTCCCCGACGTCGGGTTCACCAAGGCCCAGGTGATCGACTACTACGTGCGGGTGGCGCCGGTGCTGCTGCCGCACCTGGCCGGCCGACCCGTGACGTTCACCCGCTGGCCCGACGGCATCGAGGGCCAGAAGTTCTTCGAGAAGAACAGCGCCCGGCACGCGCCGCAGTGGGTCCGGCGGGTGACCATCCCGAGCCCCGGCAGCTCCACCGGCCGGGAGACGCTGGAGATGGTCATCCTGGAAGCGACGGCGGACCTGGCGTGGTCGGCGAACCTCGCGGCGCTGGAGCTGCACGTCCCGCAGTGGCAGGTGGACGACGACGGTGTCCCCCAACTCCCGGACCTGTTGGTCCTCGACCTCGACCCGGGGCCGGACACGGGCATCTTCGAGTGCTGCGTGGTCGCCGAGCGACTGGGGGAGCGGCTGGAGGCGGACGGGCTGGATCCGGTGGTGAAGACCTCGGGCTCCAAGGGCATGCAGGTCTACGCACCGATCGAGACGCCGACCGACCGCGAGCATCCCAGCCGCTACGCGAAGGCGCTGGCCCAGGAGCTCTCGGCCGAGACCCCCGACGACGTCGTCTGGCGCATGGAGAAGGTGCTGCGCCCGGGCAAGGTGCTCATCGACTGGAGCCAGAACAACCCGGCGAAGACCACGGTCGCGCCGTACTCCCTGCGGGCGCGGGCAGCGGCCACCGTGTCCACGCCGATCGGCTGGGACGAGGTCGACGCCGTGTGGGAGGGCGAGGACCCCGCAACCCTGCGCTTCACCACCGACGACGTCCTCGCCCGGGTGGAGGAGTACGGCGACCTCTTCGACGTCGCCAACGCCCGCCGGGCGCCGCTGCCGGAGGTCTAGCCGGTCGCGCCGGTCGCGAGCGGGCGGGACTACTCGCCGCGGGGGCGCTTGCGGTCCTGGTCGGCGAGGAAGCGCTCGAACTCCGCGCCGATCTCCTCGGCGCTGGGCACCTCGCCGGTGTCGCTGAGCAGGTCGGTGCCCTCGCGGGCGGCGGTGAACGAGTCGTACTGCTGCTCGAGGGCGGCGACGACCGCGATGTTCTCCGGGGAGCGGGCGATCTGCTCGTCGATCTCGGTGCGGTGCGTCTCGGCCGCCTCGTGCAGCGCCTCGGTGGGCAGCTTCAGACCCGTCAGCCGCTCCAGGTGCTCGAGCAGGGTGAGCGACGCCGCCGGGTAGGTCGCCTGCGCGAGGTAGTGCGGCACGTGGGCGGCGACACCGAGGGCGTCGACCCCGGCCTCGCCCATGCGCAGCTCCAGCAGCGCCGAGACGCTGCCGGGGATGCGCATCTCGCCCCAGTACACGGGATAGGGCTCGATCAGCTGCCGGCGCGTGGCGTGCGCGGTGACCGTGACGGGACGGGTGTGCGGCACGGGCATGGGGATCGCCTGCAGCGCGAGCACCGACGTCACGCCGAGCCGCTCGACCAGCTGCCCGACGGCGGCCACGAACCGCTCCCAGGCGTAGTCCGGCTCGGCGCCGTGCAGGAGCAGGAACGGCGTCCCGGCGTCGTCCTCGAGGGCGTAGAGCAGGATCTCCGGCGCGGTGAACGACTCGTAGCGGTCGCCGGTGAAGCTCATCCGCGGGCGGTGCGCCCGGTAGTCGATGAGGCTGTCGGCGTCGAAGCGGGCGATCACCTCGTGCGGGAGCGCCGCCAGCAGGTGCGCCCCCGCCAGTGCCCCGGCGTGCGCGGCGTCGAAGTCGCCCGCCAGGTCGTGCACCAGCACCAGCCCGGCGCGCTCGGCCGGGTCGCCGACCGCCGCCTCGCGGGCGAGGAAGGTCTCGGCCTCGGGGAGCAGCTCGACGAGCTCCTCCGGTCGCTGGGCCACGGTGGACCTCCCTGGACGGAACGGACGGACGACGGGTGCAGCTCCCGGGGGAGCGGTGGCATTCCCCATCGTCCCCCGGCGGAGTCAGCGCGGCGGCTCGCTGTCCGGGGGCGTCGGGCCCCGGTCCTCCGGCGTCGTCACCCGTTCCCGGACGACCTCGGCCCCGGTCTCGTCGCCGCGCAGCTCGGCCTGGGTGCCGTCGGGTGCGACCTCCGGTGACCGTTCGTCCAGCACGTCGCGGATGTACCGGTAGGCGACGGCGATCAGCGCGGCGACCGGCACGCTGAGGAAGGCCCCGATGATCCCGGCCAGGGAGCTGCCCGCGGTGACGGCGAGGATGACCACGGCGGCGTGCAGGTTGAAGCCCCGGCCCTGGATGATCGGCTGCAGGATGTTGCCCTCGATCTGCTGCACGGCGACGACGATGGCCAGCACGATCAGCGCGGTGGTGAACCCGTTGCTGACCAGGGCGACCAGAACGGCGAACGCGCCGGCGACGAACGCACCGACGATCGGCACGAACCCGCCGAAGAACGTGAGCACGGCCAGCGGGATCACCAGCGGGACCCCGAGGATCCAGAGCCCGATGCCGATGAAGAAGGCGTCGATGAACCCGACCAACGCCTGCTGGCGGATGAACTCCGACAGCGTGGCCCAGGACTTGTAGGAGAGGGCGGCCACGTGGCGGGCCGCCCGCGGGCCGGTCTGGGCCGACAGCCAGGGCACCCAGCGCGGCCCGTCCTTGAGGAAGAAGAAGACCAGGACCAGCGCCAGGACCAGGTTGAGCAGGCTGTTGCCGACGACGGACGCGCCGGTGAGCGCGTAGCCGGCGATGTTCTGCGCGTTGTCCTGGATCGAGTTGATGACCGAGTCGACGGCGTTGCCGATCTGGTCCTCGCCGAGGTTGAACGGCGGGCCCTGGAGCCACTCCTGGACATCCTGGAGTGCCGCGGTCGCCGCGTCGGACAGCTCGGTCACCTGGTTGGCGACCGACGGCGCGATCGCCGCGATGATGCCGACGAAGACGGCGATGGCGCCCAGCAGCACCGTCGACGCCGCCAGGGCCGGGGGCCAGCGGTGGTTGCGCAGGAAGCGGGTGGCCGGCCACAGCACGGTCGCGATCAGGAGGCCCAGCACGACCGGCAGCAGGATCGACCAGAGCCTGCCGAGCACCCAGAACAGCAGGTAGACGGCGGCGGCGACGAGCAGCAGCCGCGCCGAGTAGACGGCCAACGTGCGGGACGCGCGCTGCAGCTTCGGCGCGCGGCCCTCGCTCGGTGCCGGCGCGGTGGTGACCTCGGCGCCCGGTTCGACCGACGGGCCCGGATCCGCGGCCGCGGACGAGCCGCCCGGATCGCCCGGGGCAGCAGCCGTCCGGTCGGGGGAGCGACCGGGGAGTCGGAGCCTCATGCGGACGATCACAGCACAGAAGGTCGCGGCGGACCGGTCGGCAAACGATCTTCACGCTCGGGATCACCCGTGTCGGTGGTCCGTCGTAGCGTCCGGTGCATGCCGAAGACCGCCACCGCCGAGCAGGTCGACCGCAAGGTCCTGATGGAGTTCCTCCGGCCCCGTCACCAGGCGGTGCTGCTCACCCGCCGGGCGGGCGGTGGTGTCCAGATGTCGCCGGTGACCTGCGGCGTCGACGCAGCCGACCGCATCGTGGTGTCGACCTACCCGCAGCGGGCGAGGTGGCCAACGCGCGGCGCGACCCGTCGGTGTCACTGTGCGTGCTGTCGCCGGAGTGGGACGGGCCGTGGAGAAAGGACCCTCGTGCCCCCCACCGCTCGCACGCTCGCGGCGGGCCCCTGCACGAGGGCCGGAACGACGGAGCGGCGAGCATCGCGACTGGGGCGAGTACCGCGCGGCGATGACCCGCCAGGGGAAGTCGTTGCTCCGCGTCACGATCACCGGATGGGGGCCGATCGCCTCCGGCGGCTTCCCGCCCGAGGTCATCGACAAGCTCCGAGACTTGCATGACGAGAGGAAAGGTGTCAGGCTTGCCGAGTGCCGTACGTTCTCACGGTCGACCAGCGGTCGAGCCGCCGGTCCGTGGACCGGGTGGCCGACGCGCTGCGGCTGCTCAACGCCGAGGTGGCGACCGTGCTTGCCTTCGAGCGTACGGCCGGTGACGAGTTCCAGGGGGTTCTCGCCGACGCCGCGGAGGTCGTCGACGTGGTCCTGCGGCTGGTCCGCTCGCGCGCCTGGAGCATCGGGGTGGGCGCGGGGCCGGTGCAGACGCCGCTGCCCTCCAGCACCCGGGCCGGCGCCGGGCCGGCGTTCCTCAGCGCCCGCCGGGCCGTCGCCGCGGCGAAGCAGCGGCCGGGCCGGCTCGCCGTCCGGGGGGCCGAGCCGCGCGACGCGGCTGACGCGCAGGCGGTGCTGACGGCGCTCGCGGTCATCGTCGAGCGCCGCAGCGACCAGGCCTGGGAGGCCATCGCCCTGGTGCGCGACGGCGGCACCCAGGCCGACGCGGCCACGGCCCTCGGCATCTCCCGGCAGGCGGTCGGCCAGCGGCTCGGTGCCGGGCTGTGGGAGCTGGAGCGGGAGCTGCGGCCGACGGCGGCCCGGTTGCTGACCCGGGCGGCGGGCGAGGCGGGGGAGGGCCGGGCATGACGATCGCCGTCCTGGTCCTCCTCGGCGTCACCGCCGCCGCCGGCCTGGTGCTGACCGCCTGGGGGGAGCGCTGGCGGTCGCCGTGGGCCGCCGTCGGGCTGGCCGTCCTCCTGGCCGTGGCCGGGGTGATCGCCTGGCTGGCCGGCGCCGCGTCCGACCGGCTCGCCGAGGCGGCCGCGGTCACCGCGGTGCTGGCGGCGGTGTGCGCCGGCGGGCCGGTGGCGACCGCCGTGCTGGCCGCGGCCGATCCCGCCGCGGCGGGCGTGGCCGGCGGGCCGCAGGACCCGGACATCCTGCGGGGCGGGGCGTGGATCGGCGCCCTGGAACGGGCCGCGGTGGCGGCGACGCTGCTGGCCGGCTCGCCCGAGGGACTCGTCGTGGTGCTCGCGGTCAAGGGGCTGGGGCGCTACGCGGAGCTGCGCGCACCGGCGGCGGCGGAGCGCTTCATCCTCGGGACGCTGGCGAGCGCGCTCTGGGCGGCCGGCTGCGTGGGGGTCGCGCTCCTGCTGCGCGGCTGACTGTCGCCCGTCCGGGTGGCCGGGCGACCTCACCGTTTGGCCGTGGGTGACGGCGGGAACGGCGTCCGGCTCCCGACCCAGGAGGAACCCGTGAGCAAGGACGACGAACTGCGCCCGCTCTCGCCCGAGGAACTCGCCGCCGAGACCGGTGCCGCGCTGCCCGACAAGGAGGTCATCTCGCTCCTCGACCTCAACGCGGACCTGGACATCGCCCTCGACGCCGCTGCCCCCATCGACCTCGCCGTCGCCGCCAACGCCAACGTGGCCGCGCCGATCGACGCGGCGGTCGGCGCCAACGTCCTGTCCTACGGCTCGGAGGCCCAGGCGCTCGCCGACCAGGGCGTGATCATCGACCAGGGCATCACCGGCGAGGCGACCGCGAACGCCCTGCAGGACAGCGGCATCGACCAGTCCGACGACACGGTGGGCACCACCGAGCCGGCACCGGTCGACGGCACGACCGGCGGGACGACGGAGACGGTGGGCGACGCCCTGTCCGGTGACCTGCTCGACGTCGACGTGAACCTCGCCGCCGACCTCGACCTGGCGGCGCCGATCGACGGCGCCGTCGCCGCGAACGCCAACGTGGCCGCGCCGATCGACGCCGCCGTGGCCGCCAACGTGGGCTCGATCAACTCGGACGCGACCGCGATCGCCCAGCAGGACGCGATCATCACGCAGGACATCGACGCCGACGCCACCGCGACGGCCGACCAGCAGTCCGACATCACCCAGTGATCCGGGGCCTGGCCACCCCCTGCCCGTGACCGACCCCCGGACCCGGCCGATCCCCGTCGCCGCCGGCCCGCCTCCCCCGGCGCCGGCCGGCGTCGACGGGGACGTCCTGGCACGCGCCGAGGGCGTGGAGCTGCTCGGCGAGATCCCGGGTTCGGGGTACCGCCGTCCCCCCGCCCTGGCCCGCCGCCGGGACGGGCAGGTCCTGACGCTGACCCCGCTGCTGCACCAGGTGCTGCAGGCCGTCGACGGGCGGCGCTCGGTCGACGAGGTGGCGGCCGAGGTCACGCGGACGTCGGGGCGGCTGGTCCGGGCCGACGACGTCCGGCAGCTCGTGGACTCCACGCTGCGGCCGATCGGGCTGCTCCGGACCGCCGACGGGAGCGAGCCCGAGCTCCGCCGAGCGAACCCTCTCCTGGCGCTGCGGTTCCGGAAGGTCGTGACCGACCCCGCGGTGACGCGGCGGCTCACCGCGCCGTTCGCCGTCCTGTTCACGCCGCTGGTCGTGGTGCCGGTCGTGCTGGCCTTCTGCGCGGTGTCGGCCTGGGTGCTGTTCTCCCAGGGGCTCGCCGCGGCGACGGCGCAGGCGTTCGGCAACCCGGCGCTGTTCCTGGCCGTCGTCCTGCTGACGGTGCTGTCGGCCGGCTTCCACGAGTTCGGACACGCCGCCGCGGCCCGCTACGGCGGCTCGACGCCGGGGGCCATGGGCTTCGGCATCTACCTCTTCTGGCCGGCCTTCTACACCGACGTCACCGACAGCTACCGCCTCGGCCGCGGCGGCCGGGTGCGCACCGACCTGGGCGGCCTGTACTTCAACGCGGTGGTCGTGCTGCTCTCCTTCGGGGTGTGGTGGCTCACCGGCTGGCATGCGCTGCTGCTCGTCGTCGCCACCCAGGTGCTGCAGATGATCCGCCAGCTGGCGCCGATGCTTCGGTTCGACGGCTACCACGTGCTGGCCGACCTGACCGGCGTTCCCGATCTCTACCAGCGCATCGGCCCGGTGATGAGCGGTCTGCTGCCCGGCCGCTGGCGGCAGCCGGAGGCGACCGCGCTGAAGACCTGGGCGCGGGTCGTGGTGATCGCCTGGGTGCTGGTCGTCGTGCCGCTGATGGCGGCCTCCCTGCTCCTGATGGTGCTCGCCCTGCCGCGGTTGCTGGCCACCGCGTGGGCGTCGCTGCGCCAGCAGAGCGCGCTGCTGGCAGCCGCCTTCGGCGACGGCGACGTGCTGGGGGTCCTGGCGCGGGTGCTCGCCGTCGTGGCGGTGGTCGTCCCGATGCTGGGCATCGGGTACGTGGTGCTGCGCACGGTCCGCCGCGCCGGGATGGCGGTGTGGCGGCGCACCGAGGGCCGGCCGGGACGGCGCGGGCTCGCCGTCCTGGTCGCCGCGGCGTTGGTGGCGGGGCTGGTGTGGTCGTGGTGGCCGGCCGGCGACCGGTACCGCCCGGTGCGCGCCTGGGAGGGCGGGACCGTGCTCGACGCCGTCCCGGCGGCCAGCAGCCGGGCGCTCGGGGAGGGATCCGAGGGCACGGCCACCACCCTCTGGCCCGCCGACGCCGGCCCGGTGCCCACCGCCGACCACCCCGCGCTCGCGCTCGTGCTGGTGCCGGCCTCCGACGGCGGCGCCTCGGGGGCGTCGGGGGACGCCGCCCCCACCTGGGTCTTCCCGTTCGACCGGCCGCTGCCGGCCGGCGAGGGGGACAACCAGGCGCTGGCGGTCAACAACACCGACGGGTCGGTCGAGTACGACGTCTCGTTCGCGCTGGTCTGGGCCGACGGCGACACCGCGCTCAACCGCAACGAGGCGTACGCGCTGGCCAGCTGCCGCGACTGCACCACCGTCGCCGTGGCCTTCCAGGTCGTCGTGCTCGTCGGGTCGGTCGACGTCGTGGTGCCGGAGAACATCGCCGCGGCGGTGAACTACGCCTGCGTGCAGTGCGTGACCTACGCGCTGGCCACGCAGCTGGTGGTCACGCTCGACGGTCCGCTCAGCGCGGACGGGATGCAGGCGCTGGCGGACATCTGGGCGGAGCTGGCCGCCTTCGGCGAGGAGATCGAGGACCTGCCGCTGGCCGAGCTGCGCAGCCGGCTCACCGAGTTCGAGCGGCGGATCCTCGCCGTCGTCCGGGAGGACCCGGCGGCCGTCCCGGCCACCGGGGAGGAGCCGGGGTCCTCCGACCCGACCGGGGCCGATCCCTCCGGCACCTCCGACGTCGACGGGGGAGGGGACGCCGAGCCCACCGGCACGCCCGCGCAGACGACGACCGGGTCCGACGGCTCCACCTCGACGTCGGCACCGGGAACCTCGGAACCGGCGGCGACGCCGTCGGAGCCCACGTCGGCGGAGACGAGCCCGGCCGGCCGATCCACCGCGGGCAGGCGCCGACGTCGGGGGCCAGCGAGAATGACCCCGAACCGTCGTCGCCCTCCTGGAGGCCCTGTGTCCGAGTCGTCCCCATCCGGTGCCGTCCGGGACCTCGACCTGCTCGGCATCTATTGCAACGACCACCTGGCCGCCGCGACCGGCGGGGTCGAGCTGGTCAGCCGGATGCTGGGGCGGCACCGCGGCGGCCGGTACGAGCGGCGGCTCGAGGAACTCCTCGACGAGCTGCGCGAGGAGCGGACCGCGCTGCGCGGTTCCATGGCGGGTCTGGGCATCCCGGTCCGCCAGTACAAGCAGCTCGCGTCCTGGATCGGCGAGAAGCTGGCCCGGGCGAAGCTGAACGGCCACCTGCTCACCCGCTCGCCGCTCAGCGACCTCGTCGAGTTCGAGTTCATCGCCACCGCGGTGCTCGCCAAGCGGGCCGGGTTCGAGTCGCTGCGCGCCCTCGCCG
>DATHAK010000246.1:0-8048 GCA_035296685.1 Blastococcus sp. | reverse complement strand
TACCAGAATCGTCCACTAGTGAAGACCTCTAGTGAAGACCTACAAGGGAGAGCGTCCCATGAGCGCCATCGACCCGACCACCGCGGCACACCCGGTGCTGTGGAACATGGCCCTGATCCACCGCATCATCCGCAGCAGCTTCGCCGAGCTCACCCGCCTGGTGACCGACGTGCCGGTGGGCGACGCCGTCCGGGTGAACGCCGTCGCCGACCACCTCGGGTTCACTCTCGACGGGCTGACCGCCCACCACACCACCGAGGACGACCTTGTCTGGCCGGTGCTACTCGCACGGGCGCGACCGTCAGCCACGCTCGTCGAGCAGATGGAGGCACAGCACCGCGGCCTCCACACCGCTATCGAGGAGGTGCGTCGACTAGCGGACGTCTGGCGCGCTGCCCCCTCCCCCGACTCGGCGAGCGAGCTCGCGACGGCGATCACTGGCACGCTCGGGCAGCTGACCACGCATCTGGACGAGGAGGAGCGCGACGTCGTACCCCTCATAGCCGAGCACCTCAGCGTGGCCGAGTTCGACCACGTCGGCGAGGCCGCGTTCGACAAGTTCACTCCCGCGCAGCGGTTCACCGCGCTGGGCCAGATGCTCGAGGTCGCGAGCCCGGCCGAAGCTGCGGCGATGATCGCGCCGCTGCCTGCCCCGATCAAGGTGCTTTGGCGGGTGGTCGGCAAGCGGCGCTACCGGCGATACACCGAGGCGTTCCGCGGCACACCTGCGGCGTCAGCCCGGTCTTGACCCCGCTGCCCCTCGCGAGGGGGTCAGTTTCAGGCGTGGTCGACAGAAGCTGAGCCGCGCAGCGAATAGGTCTGTGTGACGCTCTGAGGGGTCGACCAGTCGGAATCAGGCCGGTTCGACGGTGAAGTCGTGCCAGGAGATCAGGAACCGGTCCGCGCTCTCGTCCTCCGCGGCGTCGTAGGCCTGGAGGCCGGCGGTCCCGTTTCCCAGTGGGTCCTCCACCCGGGTGTCGAGCACGGCCGTCCCGTCGAGGCTCAGGCTGAGGGAGGCCGACTCGTCAGCTGCGTCGACGCAGGTGGCGGCGATCGAGGCGGTCGAGCTGAGCGGGAGCCGCGGGCTACTCGTCTCCGCGAGGACGTCGAGGTTGCCGGCGCTGTCGGCGAGCCGGATGGCGGCGTACCCGTCGCGGACCACGAACTCATACCACTGGAAGTCGGCATCGGAGTCCGGGACCTCGCGGCAGAACACGCCCATAGCCGCAGCGCCACGCTCGGGCGTCACGGACGCGGTCACGAGGACGTCGGTCATCGCCAGCCGTCCTTCGTCGAAAGCCTCGCCCAGCGTCGTGGCGAGGACGTGCGGGCGCAGACCCGGCTGCGTGCTCTCCCAGACGAAGTCGCCGCCCTCGACGGTCGTCGTGCCCGACGGTGCGGGCGGCAACGCCCATCCGTGACGATCATCGTCAAAGGAGTCCTCGAACGCGGACACCGGCCCCGTCGCCGACTCGGATGCTGCGGTCGTGTCCGCAGCCGGGCCGGCCGGCGGTGCGTCCACGCCCGCCCCGTCACTACCTCCGACGGAGCTGCAGGCCGTCAAGGCCGCCGCGGCCACCCCCACAATGGCCAGCCGCTGATGCCTCTGCGCCGTTCCCTGTCTCGTCCCGCGCATCCCGATCCTCATGATGCCTCCTCGAACTGTCGGTGGGTCCACGCTAGGAACGGCAGCGTCCGGCGTCTGCGGAGCCAGCCCGCAGAAACGTGCAGGGACAGCCCTCTTGGCCGCGGTGGGAGCAGGCCCCACGCTGGACCGCATGACGGCGCGGGCCTCCGAGGCGACGCCCCGGGGCCGACCGGTGCCGGTGCCTCGCGTCACCCCGTCCACCAGGGGTTACACCCTGGCGGCCGCATTGGCCTGCGCGGCCGCCGTCGGGTTCGGCCTGTACGCGGAGGAAGGCCGCCGCGCGCTCGGCCGGTCGTGGGACGTGGCCCTGCTCGACCTGATCGCGGGGTTGGTTTTCGTCGGTGCGGGAGCAGCAGTGTTCCTGTGGCGCCCGGCGAACCGGTGCTGGTGGCTCCTCGTGGCCTCGGGCGCCACGTGGTTCCTCGGCACGCTCGCGGGGGTCGGCTACGACGACCTGGCGATGGTTGGCTTCGTCACCATCTCGTGGCACTACTACTTCCTCGCCCACCTGCTGCTGGCCTTTCCCACCGGCCGCCTGCCGGCCCGGAGGGACGTGGTGCTTCTCGCCGCGATAGCGGCCGTGCTCACGGTGAAGAGCCTGGTCCGCCTGCTGCTGTACGTGCCGCCCGACGGCACCGGGTGCCAATGCGCGCAGAACCGCTTCACCGGAGTCGACGACGGTCGCTGGTACAACCTCGCCGAAGCTACCTTCCCATGGGTGATCTCCGTCCTCTTCGCCCTCGTGGTCGCCGAGGTGGTGGTGCGCTGGGCGCACAGCAGCGGTGCCGGTCGCCGGATGCTCACACCCGTGCTGATCATGAGTGCTGCCGTGGCGGCGCAGATCGCCTACTCCCAGGTGATCCGGCAGGAACTCGCCTGGGCCGTGGTCCGGTCGCAGGACCTCTTCGTGCTGGTCGTCGGGCTGCGCGCGATCGCGGCCTACTCGATCGTCGTGGGGCTCCGCCGTACGGGCCAGGCCAGGGCCGCGATGGCCGGGGCCGTGAGCGAGCTGGACGCGGACCCCGCCCGGCTGACTGCCGCGCTGCGGAGCGCCCTGGAGGATCCCAGCCTCGAGGTGCTGCCCGCGTCGTCCGACGCGGTGCCGTCTCCCCCTCCTGGGCGCGCCGTGACCGTGATCGAGGGGGACCACGGCCCGCTCGCGGCACTCATCCACGACGAGGCCCTGCTGGAGGACCCCGGGCTGATCTCGGCCGTGACCGCGGCCATCCGACTCACGACCGACAACGAGAGGCTGCGCCGCGAGCTCCAGGAACGCCTCGACGAGCTGGCCGCTTCCCGGGTCCGCATCATCACGGCCGCGGACGCCGAGCGGCGGCGGATCGAGCGCGACCTGCACGACGGCACCCAGCAGCGGCTGATCTCCATCGCCCTGCAGCTCCGACTGGCGCTGGCCCGCGCCGAGGACGCGGAGGACCCGAACGGCCGGCGGAGCCTCGGTCTGGACTTCGCCGTCCGTACGGCGGTCGAGGAGCTGGCCGGCGCGGTGGGCGAGGTCCGTGCCCTGGCTCGCGGCATCCACCCGGCGATCCTCACCGACGCCGGCCTCCAGGCGGCACTCGAGTCCTTGGTGGACCGCTCGACGCTCAACATCCGGACAGACCTGGACGTCGCCGTCGAACCGTCCGCCGGTGCGGCGAGCGCGGCGTACTTCTGTGTGTCCGAGGCGCTGACGAACATCGCCAAGCACGCCCACGCGAGCGACGTCGTCCTGCAGGCACGCGGCCGCCCGGGAGCCGTCGAGATCACGATCGCCGACGACGGTGTCGGCGGCGCGGCCGAGACCGAGCTGGGCTCGGGGCTCAGCGGCATGCGCGACCGACTGGCCGCCGTGGGTGGCTCGCTGACGGTCGAATCCCCGGCCTCGGGCGGGACGCGGGTGCGGGTGGTGGTCCCGTGCGCGTAGTGCTCGCGGACGACAGCGTCCTGCTTCGCGCCGGGATCGCCGAGCTGCTGCGCCTCGACGGCCTCGACGTCGTCGGGGAGGCCGGCACCGCCGACGAGCTCCTCGAACAGGTTCGCGCGACCGTTCCCGACGTCGTCGTGGTCGACGTACGCATGCCACCGACGCACACCGTGGAGGGGCTGGTGGCGGCGCGCCGGATCCGGCAGCAGTGGGGCAGCGCCGTCGGCATCCTCGTGCTCTCTCAGTACGTCGAGACCCGACACGCCGTCGAGCTGCTAGCCGAGGCCCCCGACGGCATCGGGTACCTGCTGAAGGACAAGGTGCTGCGCCCCGAGGACCTGGGCGAGGCGGTACGACGGGTGGGAAGCGGCGGTTCCGCGCTCGACCCGTCGGTCGTCAGCCACCTGCTCCGGCGCCGACGCGACGACGCCGGTCTCACCTCGCTCACCCCCCGAGAACGCGACGTGCTGGCCCTCGTGGCCGAGGGCCGCTCGAACCGCTCCGTGGCAGCCACCCTGTTCCTGAGCGAGAAGACCGTGGAGAGCGCGATCACCCGGATCTTCGACAAGCTCGGGCTGGGCGAGGACCCCGCGGCGCACCGCCGCGTGCGGGCCGTGCTCACCTGGTTGCAGGGCTGACCGACCACAGGCTCGCGCGCATCACTCCTCTCGGCGACGCTCATCGCTTGCAATCCCCCGCCGGACTCGCCCACTCGGAGTCACGTCACACGGGCAACGATTCCGCTACTGACAATGGAGGTGCGGATTGAGGCACATGGGAGGCACGGAATCGTGCGGAGAGCGCGCTTACCAGGCCCTATAGGCATCAGCTGTCAAAGCCTTGAAGAATCCCGCCGCACATCCACGTGGGTCTTGAATCGCCGGCTATCGCGTCTCGGATAGGTCGGGGTCGACCTCAGCCGATTACGGGGGCCCTACTGCCGGGCAGTTCGGACTCAGGCACGCCACTGGCCAGGAGGTGTTCCCGAACGCGCGTGTTGATCTCGTCCCGGGGGACGTCGCGCTCGCGCACCTCGAGCAGCCATGCGGTGAGAACGGCGTTGGGCACCATGAACTCCAGCGGGATCCCATCCGGGTCTCGGAAATTCAGATGGAACCCGAAAGGCATGTCCCTGATGGGGGTGTAGACGACGCCCGCCGTCTGGAACCGGCGCTCCCACTCGACGAGCTCTTCCCGGGTCGACGCGGTGAGACCGATGTGGTCGAGCCCTGGGTTCAGCTCGCTGAACGGTCCCCGGCGGCCGGACGAGTGCCGGACGAGGCTGAGCGTGAAACCCGTCGGCCTGTCCAGGAGGACCCGGACCTCGCCGAAATCCACGAGCAGCATGAAGTCGAGGACGTCGATGTAGAAGTGCTGACTTTCGTCGAGGTCGTTGACGCTCAGGCTGAGATGGTCGATTCCGGCGAAGGTCGGCATGTCGCCCTCCTTCCGACCGGCGGGACAGAGCGAACCGCGCGCGGCTCCGGTCGCGTCGATGGACGGACGGGACGGCCCGATGAGGCCCGCGGGGGAACCGGCCACCTGGGGTCGACGGGGGCTCCGAAGGCCCACGGAATCCAGATCATGTGGTGGGCGAGCCTGGCTAGTATCCGCTCCGATGACAGCGTCATGGCTTCCTCCTCGTGGGGTTCTGCCTGACGAGCGTGAGCCCGGCGCGGGGGCCGTCGCGTCGGGGAAAACCCTCGATCTGCTCGGCGCGGGCGAACGCCTGGTGGGTCGCCGATCCGAGCTCGAGCGGATCGACCGGTTGCTGGCCGACGCCCGGGGAGGCGGAGCCGGAAGCCTGCTGATCGTGGGGGATGCCGGCCTCGGCAAAACCACCCTTGTGAAGTCAGCTGCCGCACGCGCCGACGGGTTTCTCGCGGTCGTGGCCCGCGGCCTGGAATCCGAGACCCCATTGGCGCACGCCTGCCTACTCGAACTCCTGACTCCCCTTCGCCGCTACCTGGACGGGATCCCGGCCGGACAGGCGGGGGCTCTTGCGGCCGCCCTCGGCTGGGGCCCGGTGAGCGGGGGCGATGACCGGTTCCTGGTCGCGGCGGGCACGCTGTCGGTGCTTGCCGCCGCGGCCGAGGCCGCGCCCCTGCTGGTGCTCGTCGATGACCTGCAGTGGGTGGACGCCGAGTCCGCGGCGGCGCTGTTGTTCGCCGCGCGGCGCATGCATCGAGACCGCGTGGCTTTCGTCCTGGCTCAGCGACCCGGAGGCCTACCGGGAGTCGAGGGGCTCGACGTTCTCGCCTTGACGGATCTGCCCCTTACGGTCGTGCGGGAACTTCTGGGCCCCGAAATTGCGGGCTCCGCCGCCACGGCCCTGGTGGCGCGAGTGGGTGGAAACCCTCTGGCCTTGCTCGAGGTGGCGGGGAGTCTGAGTTCCGCACAGCGGAGAGGGGCCGTTCCGCTGCCCGATGACCTCCCGGTGGGTGGAACGCTGGAAGGCCTCTTCCGTCCCCGGCTGGATGCCCTGTCCGCCGACGCGCGACAGGCGCTGGTGCTGCTCGCAGCTACACGCGACGGTGGCACCAGCCACGTGGCCGCCGCACTGGAACTCTCCGGCGCGAATACCGAGGGCGCCCTGGACGAGGTGGAGCAGCACCGCCTCGTGCGGCACGACGGAGAGACTCTGGCCTTCCAGCACCCCCTGATCCGTTCCCAGGTCTGGCACCTGGCGAGCCCGCAGCAGCGTCGGGCTGCTCACCGCGTGCTCGCAGACACAGCGCGTTCGGGTGACGCCGTCGCCCGGACATGGCATCGTGCCCAGGCAGCGAGCGATCCGGATGACGAACTTGCGGAGGCCTTGGTCGAAGTTGCCGACCAGGCCCGCATGCAGAGCGGCTTCGCGGCGTCGTCGGCGGCCCTCGAGCGGGCGGCGTCTCTGACGACCGATGCCGCCCGGTCGGCGAGCCGGTTGGCGGCTGCCGTCACGGACGCCTTCGTGAGCGGCGACGTCGATCACGCGCGGGAGCTGGCGGCCCAGGTGCTGCGGGAGGCCTCGCCGGCGTCCGCCCGCGGTGAGGCGCTGCACGTCCTGGGCTTGCTGGAACACCACGCTGGCTCGGTGCAGGCCGCCCGGGACCTCCTGCGCGAGGCCATCGATCTGGCCTCGGGAAGCACCCGGATGTGGTCGTGCGGGGAGTTAGCGCTCGCGCAGCACCGCCTCGGCGACGTTCCCGGGATCACCGAGACAGCCGAACGGATGGCGGCCATGCCCCAGGACGGCGGGCCACTCCGGGACGCGCTCACCGCCTGGGTCACCGGCGCCGCGCAGATGCACGCGGGCCGGCCGGAGCATGGCCGGCCGCCCCTGCACCGCGCGCTGGCGGTGATGGAGTCCGACTCGTCCCTGCGGGACGACCCCCGATTGCTGGTCTACGTGATGCTGGGGGTCAGCTGGCTAGGGGCACTTGAGGAGATCCCGCGGATCGAACGCCGGATGCGGGTGGCTCGCGCCCGGGGAGCGCTCGGAGTTCTGGTGACGGCGCTCTCGATGAGCGCCTACGGACGCGCCGAGTTCCTGGGCGACCACGCCGGCGCGTTCGCCGACGCGGGCGAGGCCGTCGAGCTGGCCGACCAGTTGGGGTACGTCGCGGATGCCGCACCGGCGGTGGAGTTGCTCGCCTGGGAGCACTCAGCACGGGGTCTCCATGACGAGGCACGCCGGCTGCTCGACCGAGCCCGGACGCTGGTCACCCGGTCCGGGACCGCCGAGGTCGCAGCGCATCTCGCCATCACGACCGCGTTCTGCGCGCTCTGCCGCGGGGACCTGGACGAGACCGTCCGCGTGCTGGAGGCCCGGATCGCGTCGGACGGCGGTGTCGGGGCCGTGGGAGAGCCGCTGGGGGTGGCCCCCCTCCTCGTGGAGGCCTACGCCGGTCTCGGTCGGCGGGCCGACGCCGCCGCGCTGGCGGAGCGGTATGCCGAGGTGTCGCGACTGCCGCTGCCGACGACGGCCGCCCTCGTCGCGCGCTGCCGCGCGCTGGGCAGCGCTGACGACGACGCAGCCGCCGCGGCGTTCGAGGCGTCGCTGGCCTTCCACGCGGAGTCACCGGACCGGTTCGAGGCGTCGCACACCCGACTCCTGTACGGCGCCCGGCTCCGCCGTGCGGGACGCCGCACACATGCCCGCGAACAGCTCGCTGCCGCGGCGGCCCAGTTCGCCGAGATGGACCTGGTGCACTGGGTGCAGTGGGCGGAGACAGAGCTCCGGGCGACCGGCCAGACCGCCCGCCCGCGGCGTCAGCTCCCCGAGGAACCGTTGACCTCCCAGGAGACGAGAGTCGCCATGACCGCCGCTCAGGGCCTGTCCAACCGCGAGATCGCGGCCGCCCTTTTCCTCAGCCCGAAGACGGTCGAGCACCACCTCTCCAGCGTCTACCGCAAGAGGGGGCTGCGTTCACGCGTCGAATTGGCACGCGCCTTCCGTGCCGATTCCGATGGGGCGCCTGGCGCATGACCTCG
>DATHAK010000245.1:0-7990 GCA_035296685.1 Blastococcus sp. | reverse complement strand
GCCAGGGCGACGGCCGTCTCGAACGACGGCAGGATGACGTCCATGAGCTCGCGCCGGCCCATCGGGACGGGTCCGTGGTTGCGGCCCGCCCGGGCGGCGGAGTACCCGGCGAAGTGCTTCAGGGTGGCGATGACGCCGTCGCTCTGGAGGCCCCGCACGTAGGCGGCACCGAGCACGGAGACGAGGTAGGGATCTTCGCCCATGGTCTCCTCGACGCGGCCCCAGCGGTAGTCCCGCACGACGTCCAGCACCGGCGAGAGACCTTGATGCACGCCGACGGCCGCCATGTCGCGCCCGATCGCGGCCGCCATCCGCTCGACGAGGCCGGGGTCGAACGTCGCCGCCCAGGCGATCGCCGCCGGGTAGACCGTGGCCCCGAAGGTCGTGAACCCGGTCAGGCACTCCTCGTGGACCAGGGCGGGGATCCGCAGGCGGGAGTTGTCGAGTACGACCCGCTGCTGGCGCACCAGCTCGGCCGCGCCGTCGGCGGCGGTCACCGGGGCGCTGCCGAAGACCCGGGTGAGATGGCCGAGCCCATGGCGGCTCGCCGCTTCGAGCGACAAGGACCTCCCGGCCGCGAACACGTCCTGCATCGGCGCCACGTTGTGGTTGGCGTCACCGTCCGCGGACGGCGCCTGGCCGGACTCGGCCTGGTCATCCGGCAGCGCGCCTCCGATCCAGCGACTGCCGAGCTGGGCCACCTTCTCCTCAAGCGTCATCTGCTCGAGGAGGAGCTCGACCCGGTCGGCCGTGGGAAGCGCCGGGTCCTGCCACCGGGGCGCCACCCGGTCCACCACGGGGATTGGGTCCGATGTCGTCACAGGGCCTCCTTCGACAGAGATTCGGGCGTGGTTCGAAACATTTCGAGGCCGTCTGGAAAACCGGTTCAGTTCATCTCACCAAGCATCTTGACATGCCTATCCGACCTTTCTACCTTGATTTCCGCGGTCACGGTCGAAAATGCCGGACCCAGCTCGAAACGAGCACGATCGTGCTGGGCCCACGGCCGGTCGCAACCGCGTCAGACAACCGGTGGGCCGCGGGAGGTCGCGGCTCTCGACGACGGGAGATGACCGTGGACCCCAAGACGTTGTCTCGGCGGAACTTCCTTGGCCTGGCCGCGGGCACCGCCGCCACCGCGGCGCTCGCCAGCTGCGGCAGCTCCGGCCCCAGCGACAAGGGCAGCGGCGGGGGCGGCGGCGGCGCCACTGCCGGCGCGGCCACCTACTGGTTCCTCACCGGCCCGCCCGGCCAGCAGATCCGCCAGGCTTCCGTGGACCGGTTCAACAAGGCCAACCCCGACGCCCAGATCAAGGCCACGACCTTCCAGAACGACGCGTACAAGACGAAGATCAAGACGGCCATCGGCGCCGGCCAGGCGCCAACCATCATCTGGGGCTGGGGCGGCGGCGGTCTGCGCAGCTACGTCCAGGCCGGCCAGGTCGAGGACCTCACCTCGTGGTTCGCCGAGAACGCCGCGGTCAAGGACCGCCTGTTCCCCTCCTCCTTCGGCGCCGCGACCATCGACGGCAAGATCTACGCGATGCCGGCCGAGACGGTCCAGCCCATCGTGCTCTACTGGAACAAGAAGCTCTTCGACAAGGTCGGCGCCCAGCCGCCCCAGTCCTGGGGCGACATCATGAGCCTGGTGCCGAAGTTCAACGACGCCGGCGTCGCACCCATCTCCCTCGGCGGGCAGTCGCGCTGGACCAACATGATGTGGCTGGAGTTCCTCTTCGACCGCATCGGCGGCCCCGAGGTGTTCCAGGCGGTCTTCGACGGCGAGAAGGACGCCTGGTCCAACCCGGCGTCCATCGAGGGGCTGACCAAGGCCCAGGAGCTCATCAAGGCCAACGGCTTCGTCAAGGGCTTCTCCTCCATCACCGCCGACTCCAACGCCGACCAGGCACTGCTGTACACCGGCAAGGCCGCCATGATGCTCCACGGCACCTGGACCTACGGGAACATGAAGGAGGCCGGCGGCGACTTCGTCAGCGGCGGCAACCTCGGCTACATGAACTTCCCGGCGGTCGAGGGCGGCAAGGGCGACCCGACCAACACGGTCGGCAACCCCGGCCAGTACTACTCGATCTCGTCCAAGGCCACGCCCGAGGCGAAGGAGACCGCCAAGAAGTTCTTCTCCACCGCCGTCCTCTCCGACGCCGAGGTCAAGGAGTGGACCGACAACGGCGCGATACCGATCGTCAAGGGCACCGACAGCCAGCTCGGCGCCTCCGATGACGCCGAGTTCCTCAAGTTCGTCTACGACACCGCCAGCAACGCCAAGGTCTTCGCCCAGTCCTGGGACCAGGCCCTCAGCCCCACCGCCGCCGAGAAGCTGCTCGACAACATCGCCAAGCTCTTCCAGCTGTCGATCACACCGCAGCAGTTCGCCTCCAGCATGAACCAGGTCATCGGGCAGTGACCACGCTCGCTCCGCCCGCCGCGCCGGGGACGCGGCGCACCACCTCGACGGGCGGGCGGAGCGGATCGGTCGCGTGGATGGCGCTGCCGGCCCTGCTGTTCTTCGTCGCGTTCGGCGTCGTCCCGCTCCTGGGCGTCCTGTTCCTCAGCTTCACGTCCTGGGACGGCATCGGCGTGATCCGGCCCGCCGGCTTCGGCAGCTGGCGAGTCGTCCTCGCCGACCCGGGCCTGCTGCACGCGCTCTGGGTGACGTTCGTGATCATGGCCCTGTCGTGGCTGGTCCAGACCCCGCTGAGCCTCCTGCTCGGGGTGTTCCTGGCCGGCCACCAGCGGTACCGTGAGCTCCTGGCGGTGCTGTTCTTCATCCCGCTGCTGCTGAGCTCGGCGGCCATCGCCATCACCTACAAGGCCCTGCTGGACCCGAACTTCGGCCTCGGCGCCGGGCTGCACTTCCCCCTGCTGGTCCAGGACTGGCTCGGGGAGGCACGGCTTGCCATGGGCGTGATCATCTTCGTGGTCTCGTGGCAGTTCATCCCGTTCCACACCCTCATCTACCAGGGTGCCGTGCGCCAGATCCCCAAGTCGATGTACGAGGCGGCCCAGCTCGACGGCGCCGGGCGGGTCCGGATGTTCTTCAGGATCACCCTGCCCCAGCTGAAGTACACGATCATCACCTCGTCGACCCTCATGGTGGTCGGGTCGCTGGTGTTCTTCGATCTCATCTTTGTGCTCACCGAGGGCGGGCCGGGCGACGCCACCCGGAACCTGGCGCTGGATATGTACAAGCGGGGCTTCCAGGCGAACCTCATGGGCCAGGCCAGCGCCATCGCGGTGATCCTGGTGCTCGTGGGCCTTGCCCTGGCGCTGCTCCTGCGCCGGATCGGCGGGGGCAGCTCGAGCACGAGCCAGCTGGAAGGGGTCTGACGTGGCGACGTCACTGCGTGCCGAAGCCCGGCAGGCCGCGGGGGGCCAGAAGCGCCGCTCGCGCGGCCGCGGCGGCCGCCGTCCCAACTGGCTGGCCGGGGTGGTGGGATGGCTCTGGCTCCTGATCGTCCTCCTGCCCATCTACTGGATCGTGATCACCAGCTTCAAGACGCAGAGCAACTACTTCCAGACAAACCCGCTGGCGCCGCCCACCGCGCCAACGCTCGAGAACTACCAGGTCGTCATCGAGGCTGACTTCGCCCGCTACTTCATCAACAGCGTCATCGTCGCGCTGGGCGCGATCGTGCCCGCGGTGCTCGTCTCCTTCATGGCCGCCTACGCGATCGTTCGGGCCGGCGACCAGTGGCTCCTGCGGTCGGCAAACTCGCTGTTCCTGATGGGGCTGGCGATCCCGCTGCAGGCGGCCATCATCCCCGTCTACCTCATCATCATCCGCCTGCACCTGTACGACACCCTGCTGGCGATCATCCTGCCGTCGATCGCGTTCGCGATCCCGCTGTCGGTGCTCGTGCTGTCCAACTTCATCCGGGACGTCCCCAAGGAGCTCTTCGACTCAATGCGGGTGGACGGCGCCAGCGAATGGGTCACCCTGTGGCACCTGGCCTTCCCGCTGACCCGGCCGGCGCTGGTCACCGTCAGCATCTACAACGGCCTGGCGATCTGGAACGGGTTCCTCCTGCCGCTGATCCTCATCCAGAGCCCGGAACAGCGCACCCTGCCGCTCGCGTTGTGGGCGTTCCAGGGCCAGTACAGCGTCAACGTGCCCGCCGTCCTGGCGTCCGTGGTCCTCACAACGCTGCCGATCCTCATCCTCTACGTCATCGGCCGCCGCCAGCTCCTCAGCGGGTTGACCGCGGGATTCAGCAAGTAGAGGCGAGACCGGGACCCACGTCGGCGCGAGCGCCGCGGATCCGCGTGCCCGCCGGGCGCGCCACCAGACCACGGATGCACTGATACGGGAGGTCACGACATGGGCGTCAACGCCAGTCCGCGGCAGACCGGCGAAGCCGTGCGCTTCCCGGCGGGCTTCGCCTGGGGCACCGCAACCGCGAGCTACCAGATCGAGGGCGCTGTCGAGGAGGACGGTCGGTCGCCGTCGATCTGGGACACGTTCTCGCACACATCCGGCAAGGTCCAGGACGGGGACACCGGCGACGTCGCCGACGACCACTACCACCGCTACAAGGAGGACATCGAGCTGATGGCCGGGCTCGGTGTCGGCTGGTACCGCTTCTCGCTGGCCTGGCCGCGCCTGCAACCCGCCGGGCGCGGGGCGCTCAACGAAGCCGGCGTCGACTTCTACTCGCGGCTGGTCGACGCGCTGCTCGCTAAGGACATCCAGCCCTGGGTCACCCTCTATCACTGGGACCTTCCGCAGGCGCTCCAGGACGAAGGCGGCTGGCCGCTGCGCGACACGGCGGAGCGCTTCGCCGAGTACGCCTCCGCGGTCTACGAGCGCCTGCACGACCGCGTCACGCACTGGACGACCCTGAACGAGCCGTGGGTCTCGGCGTTCCTCGGCCACGCCACCGGCCAGCATGCCCCCGGGCTCAAGGACCCGGAGGCGGCGTTGCGCGCCGCCCACCACCTGATGCTCGGCCACGGGCGCGCGATCGAGGCCATGCGCGCGCAGGGCGACGCCGACAGCAGCTTCGGCATCACGCTCAGCATGAGCCCGATCGACGCGGCGAGCGACGACCCGGCAGACCTCGACGCGGCGCGCCGCGCCGACGGCCTGACCAATCGCCTCTTCCTCGACCCCCTGCTGCGCGGCGGCTACCCGGCCGACGTGCTGGAGGACGTCCGCGAGGTGACCGACGGCGCCCACGTGCACCCCGGCGACGAGGACAGCATCAACGCCCCGGTCGACGTCCTCGGCATCAACTACTACTACCGGACCGTGGTGCGGGCGGGCAGCGCCGCTCGCCACGAGACGTCGGCATGGGTCGGCAGCGGCGACATCGAGCCGGTCTCACGCGGCCTCGCGCGGACGGAGATGGGCTGGGAGATCGACCCGGAGGGCCTGTACGACCTGCTCACCAGGGTGGCTCGCGACTATCCCGGCGTGCCGCTGTACGTCACCGAGAACGGCGCCGCCATCGCCGACGAGAAGGGCCCCGACGGCCAGGTGCACGATCCCGCGCGCGTCGCCTACCTCGACGCGCACTTCCGGGCCGCGCACCGCGCGATCGCCGACGGCGTCGATCTGCGCGGCTACTTCGTCTGGTCGCTGCTGGACAACTTCGAGTGGGCCTTCGGCTACTCCAAGCGCTTCGGGCTCATCCACGTCGACTTCGACACCCTCGAGCGCACGCCGAAGGACAGCGCGCGCTGGTACGCGGAGGTCACGCGCGCGAACGCCCTGAGCGGGTAAGGCACCGCGAAGGTGTTGCGGCTTCCCCTGGGGTCAGGCGTGCGGGCCGACCGTCACGGGCCCCACCGTCAGCGTTGGCTCGGCCTCCATGACCGCGCCGACCAGCTCGACCTCGTCGTCGAGCTGCCGGCGCTGGGTCGCGGTCAGCTCGCCCAGCGGTTCGACGGTGATGGCGAGCCTGCGACCGGAGCGCCGCTGGTGCCACACCCCACCGACCACGCCATCCACGAGCAGCACCGGGTAGTTGCCGGCCTGGCCCGCCGGGGTGAGCCCGCGGGTCGCGGCTGCGCCTGGGTACAGCCGCTCCCGAGGCTGGCCGGCGACGACGAAGGCGTCGAAGTACCCCAGCAGGCGGATCCCTCGATGCGGCTGGGGCGGCGTCCCGGTGTCGCCGGCAAGGGTCCAGCCCGGCGCACCGTCCAGCTCGACGTACTCCAGCTCGTCAGCCAGCTCGTCGAACAGCTCGACGGCGCGCCGCGGCGCGATACTGAGCCATCTGGCGAAGTGCTGGGGCGTGGCTGGGCCGTAGGCGTACAGGTAGCGCATGACCAGGATCCGCAGGGCCGCCTGGCCGTCGTGGGGCCGGAAGCTGGGCAGCCAGCGGTGCGGATTGGTGTAGGTCACCTTGCGGCCCCGGTCTGGTCCGAAGCAGAGCATGCCGCGGTGGGCGGCCGTGCTCGTGAGCTGGCGACCAGCGCGGCCACCGGCCCCCGAACGCCTCCATCGTCTGCTCGCCGGCCCACGGGCCGGTACGGTCCACGATCGCCTCGGTCAACTGGTCGATGGTCAGCTCGGTGTCCGCCAGGGCGTCGCCGATGGCGGCGACGACCTCCTCAGCCTGGTCGGCGCTGAAGCGGACCGGCTCGGGATTGGCCGGCACCGACGATGGCAGGGCCGACAGCGCCCCCGTCCACATCGGCAGGTCGGCGGCCGGCAGCAGGTGCACGGTCCCGCGCGGGCCGAACGTCTTGACCAGGGTGCGGTCCTCCCAGAGGGCACGCTGGATGTCAGCGCGGGTCGCCCCGGCGATGCGCCGCCCGATCGAGAGCTCGGCGGCGCTGAGCACCTGGGCGTGGGCGCCGCACAGCACCCCGGCGACGTCGGCAGGGCCCAGGTCCGAAGCCGGTTCGGTCAACGCGTGGCGGGCCATCCGCCGGGACGTGACGCCGCTCCAGCTCAGCGAGGCCGGATTCGTGGACGTGGAGGTCATGGACCACATCCTCTCGCCATGTGATGGTTACGAGATGGGGAAGGCATCGTGAACAGTCGCTCGAAGGTCTCGTCGCTGCTCGCTGAACTGACCCTGGAGGAGAAGGCGTCGCTGTGCCTTGGCTCCGACTTCTGGCACACGGCGCCGGTGGAGCGGCTCGGCATCCCGGCGATCATGGTGTCCGACGGCCCGCACGGGCTGCGCAAGCAACCCGAGGAAGCCGACCACGTCGGCATCTCTGGCAGCGTGCCGGCGACGTGCTTCCCGACCGCCTGTGCCCTGGGATCATCCTGGGATCCGCAGCTGGTGCAGCGGGTGGGTGTGGCGCTGGGCCGCGAGGCCCGGGCCCACGGCGTAGCGGTCGTGCTCGGTCCAGGCATCAACATCAAGCGCTCCCCGCTGTGCGGGCGCAACTTCGAATACCTCTCCGAGGACCCGGTCCTCTCCGGGGTCCTGGGGGCGGCGATGATCCACGGCATCCAGAGCCAGGGTGTGGGTGCCTCCCTCAAGCACTATGCCGCCAACAACCAGGAGACCGACCGGCTGCGGGTCAGCGCCGAGGTCGACGAGCGGACCCTTCGCGAGATCTACCTGGCCGGCTTCGAGCGCGCTGTCACCAAGGCGCGGCCATGGACGGTGATGTGCGCCTACAACAAGGTCAACGGGGTGTACGCCTCCCAGAACGCCCGGTTGCTTACCACCATCCTGCGGGACGAGTGGGGCTTCGACGGCCTGGTCGTCTCCGACTGGGGCGCGGTGCACGACCGAGTCGCCGCCCTCGTGGCCGGGTTGGACCTGGAGATGCCGCCCAACCTCGGTGTCAGTGACGCCGCGATCCTCACCGCCGTCCGCACTGGTCAACTCGAGGAGGGCGTCCTCGACACCGCCGTGGCCAGGGTGCTCCAGCTGATCGACCGCGCCGCCGCGACCACCGAGCCGCCTCCGGTGCTGGACGCTGACGCCCACCATGGGTTGGCCCGGGCGGCGGCGGCCGAGTGCGCGGTCCTGCTGAAGAACGAGGGCCATCTGCTACCACT
>DATHAK010000244.1:0-79619 GCA_035296685.1 Blastococcus sp. | reverse complement strand
CCAGATCGACGTGGTGAAGGAGGAGATCCGGGTCAACGTGCTCAACCGGCCCTACGGCGCCTTTCCCTGGCTGCAGCTGCCGCAGATCGCCTTCGAGAGCTTCGCCAACACCCACGACGGCTACGGCTCGTTCGTCGACCTCGAGAGCTCGACGGTCGACGACGCCGCCGACTTCTTCTCCCGCTACTACGCCCCGGGCAACGCCGTCCTCTGCATCGGCGGCGACCTGGACGTCGCCGAGACCGAGCGGCTGGTGCAGCGCTGGTTCGGGCCGGTGCAGGCGCGCCTCGTGCCGCCGACGCCGCCCACGGGCGAGCCCCTGCCCACCACGGCACGGACGGCGGAGGTCGAGGACGCGCTGGCGCCCGCGCCGGCACTTGCCCTCGGCTGGCGGGTGCCCGACCCGATCGGCGAGTTCGACGAGTACCTGGGCACCGTGCTGCTGGCCGAGCTGCTGAGCGAGGGCGACGCGTCCCGCCTCGAGCGCCGGCTGATCCACGACGACCGCATCGCCATCGCCCAGAGCAGCTACGTGGGCCTGTTCGGCGACCCGTTCGACGTCCGCGACGCCACGCTGCTGACCACCCAGGTGCACCACCCGGCCGCGGTGCCGGCGGAGCGTGTCCTGGCGGCCGTGCACGAGGAGGTCGCGAAGGTCGCCGATGACGGCGTGGGCGCCGACGAGCTGCGACGGGTGCAGGCGCGCACCGAGGCGCAGCTGCTGCGCCAGGCCGACTCCGTGCTGGGCCGCACGCTGGGCTTCGCCGCCGCGGAGCTCATCCACGGCCGGGCCGAGCTGGCCGGCGAGCTCGCCGCCCGGCTGGCGCGCGTCGGTCCCGGCGAGGTGCAGGCGGCCGCCCGGCGACTGGACCCCGACAGCGCCGCCGTCCTCCGGCTGAACCCCACCAGGGGGCAGGCATGACCGCCGCACCCGACCTCTCCCTGATCCCGCCGCTCGGCGAGCCGCGTCCCCAGCCGGCCCCGGCCGCCGAGGAGACGACGCTCCCGAACGGCCTCCGGCTGGTCGTCGTCCCGCGGCCCGGGGTGCCGCTGATCGAGCTGCGCCTGCGGGTGCCGTTCGCCGCCTCCACCGCGGCGGCGGCGGGCGAGCACACCGCGCAGGGTTCGGTGCTCTCCGGCGCCGTCCTGCTCGGCACGGAGCACCACGACCAGACCGGCATCGCGCAGCTCCTGCAGAGCCACGGCGCCGAGCTGTCGGTGTCCACCGATCCCGACCGGCTGCTCCTGGCGACCACGCTGCTCCCCGACGGCCTCGCGCCGGTGCTGGGACTGCTCGCCGAGCTGCTCACCTCCGCCACCTACCCGGACGACCTCGTCCAGGGCGAGCGCGACCGGGTGGCCGAGCGGATCGCGATCGCCCGCTCGCAGCCGTCCGTGATCGCCCGCATCGCACTGGCCGCCCGCCGCTACGGCGACCACCCCTACGCCATCCAGCTGCCCGACACCGAGCTGGTCACCGCGGTCGACGGCGAGGCGCTGCGCGAGCTGCACCGCCGCCGGGTGCTGCCGGCCGGGAGCACGCTCGTCCTGGTCGGAGACCTCGATCCCCGCGCCGCCACCGACGCGGTCGGCCACGCCTTGGGGGCGTGGGACGCCAGCGGCTCCGCCGTCGAGGCGCCGCCCGCGCCCGAGCTGCACCCTCCCGGGATCGAGGTGGTCGACCGGCCCGGCGCGGTGCAGTCCAACCTGCGGCTCGGCGGTCCGGCCCCCGGCCGCACCGACCCCGACCTGCCCGCGGTGCGCCTGGCCAACATGATCTTCGGCGGCTACTTCTCGTCCCGGCTGGTCGAGAACATCCGCGAGCGGCGCGGCTACACCTACAGCCCGCGCAGCTCCGTGGACCACCAGTCGGCCGGCTCGTCCTTCCTCGTCGAGGCCGACGTCGCGACCGAGGTGACCGGCCCCGCGCTGCTCGAGACCTGGTACGAGCTGGGTCGCATGGCCCTCACGCCGGTCACGGACGCCGAGCTGGACGGCGCCCGCCGCTACGTCCTCGGCAGCATGGCGCTCTCGACGGCCACCCATGCCGGGCTGGCCAGCACGCTGTCGGCCCTGGTCGGCGCCGGGCTGCCGGCCGGCTGGCTGACCGAGCACCAGCAGGCCCTGGCCGCGGTCACCGTCGAGGAGGTGCAGGACGCCTCCCGGCGCTACCTGGCCGCCCCGGGGCTCACCGCCGTCGTCGTCGGCGACGCGGAGCGGGTGAGCGGGCAGCTCGCCGCCCTGGCGCCGATCAGCCCCGCATGAGCGTTCCCGCGGGGGGAAGCACTCCGGCGGACAACCCGCCCCCGGAGCAGCGCCCGATCAGCACCGAGGCCTGGCCCGAGGGCAGCCGCCCGTCCGACGGCGCCGTCCCCGTCCTGGCCCGCGTCGCGCACGACCGCGGGCACCTCTCCCGCTCGCTGCCCGACCCGACCGGCGGGCGGCCGGTCCGGGTGCTCACCGTCGACGGCGACCGCGCCGTGCCCGTCGCCGAGGGGCCGGACGGGCCGGTCCTCGTCTGGGACGAGCAGCCGGAGCTGCCGCTGGGCGCGGTCTACCTCGGCGAGGCCGACGGGGTGCCCTACGCCGCCGTCCGGGGTGAGCGGTCTTTGACCGTCAACGGGCGGACGGTCGACGCCTGGTCGGGCCTGCGGGAGGTGGGGGCCCACCTCGGCGACCTGGACGCCGGGCTGCTCGTGCAGGCCATCGGCATCCTGGAGTGGCACGAGCGCCACCGGTTCAGTCCGCTCTCCGGGGCCGCCACGACCATCGAGCGGGCCGGATGGGTGCAACGCGACCCGGTCACGGGCGCCGAGCTCTTCCCGCGCACCGACCCCGCCGTGATCATGCTCGTCCACGACGGCGCCGACCGCGTCGTGCTCGGCCGGCAGGCGGTGTGGCCGCCGGGGCGGTTCTCGATCCTGGCCGGTTTCGTCGAGCCGGGCGAGTCGGCCGAGGCCGCCGTCGCCCGCGAGGTCGCCGAGGAGGTCGGCCTGCGGGTCACCGACATCCGCTACGTGGGCAGCCAGCCGTGGCCGTTCCCGCAGTCTCTGATGCTGGGATTCGTGGCCCGCGCCGACGGCGACGACACCCTGAGGCTGGACCCCACCGAGATCGAGGAGGCCCGGTGGTTCACCCGCGACGAGCTGCGGTCGGGGGCCGGTCCCCGGGCCCTGCCGCCCCCGGTGTCGATCGCGCGGCACATCCTCGACCGTTGGCTCGCGGGCGAGTTCAGCTAGCGAGGCGACCGGCCAGCACCAGCGCCGGCCGGTCGGGGTGGTCGGCCAGGACGACCGCATCCGCGAGCCCCGCCGGGTCCACCTCGGCGTCGTAGCGGTCGAAGGCGGGCAGCTCCCAGGCCTGCTCCGGCGGCGTCAGCCTCCGCCGGGCGGCAGGGGTCATCCGCAGGTGGACGACGACGTCGAACGCGAGCCCGACGCCCTGCAGCAGGGCCCCCGGCACCAGCAGAACCCCGCCCCCGGGCATCGGCCGAGGGCGCTCCCGGGCCGCGCGGTCCCGGTCGAGGTCCCACAGCACCGGGAGGTAGCTGCCGGTGCCGCCCGGCCCCAGCGGATTCAGCACCTCACGCGCCAGCGCGCCCGCGTCGAGCCAGTCGGAGTACCGGGCGTCGGGATCGGTGCGGCCGTGCTCCAGCCGCAGCGAGGCCGGCCGGTAGAAGCCGGACGCGGGCACGACGGCGGCTCCGCGGCCGAGCGGGGGAAGCCGGTCGGCGACAGCGGCCGCGAGCCGGGCGGGGGCGGCGACATCCGGTCCGTCGAGCGCGACGCGGAGCGCGGTGGCTCCCGGCTCCGGCGGGACGGCGGCCAGCAGGACGGCGAGGCGGTCGGCCAGGGCCGACGGGGTGAGCGGCTCCGGCCGGCTCAGGACCGGCCGTCCGTGGCGACCGGCGAGCCGGTCCGCGGGTGCGAGGGGCCGCGGGGGACCGGCGGCGTGACCGAGCTCACGACCGATCCGCGACGGCGCGCCACCGGCGCGGCCACCGATCGGCCGGTGGCGCTCGCGGCGAGGGGGACGGCGGCGGCCGGTACCGACGGGACGATGGTGGGCGGCGCGGGGGCGGCCGCCTCCAGGCTCAGCCCGTCGAGCACCTCGCGGGCCAGCTCGGCCACGGGGCGGCCCTGGGAGCGGGCGTCCCGGCGCAGGGTCTCGAACGCCGCCCGGGCGCTGCTGCCGTGCCGCTCGGCCAGCACGCCGATCGCGCGCTCGGTGGAGACGCGGGCGGCCAGCGCGTGCTCGAGCTGGGCGACGGTGCGCTCGAGGGCGGCGATGCGCGCGTCCGTGGGGTCGTCGACGGTCGACGGCGCTGTCCCGCGGGCCGACCGGCGCGCCGTGCGGTCGGGCTCGGCGAGGACCCCGAACTCCTCGGCGACGAGGTCGGCCAGCGACAGGCCCTCGACGAGGTCGGCGGCCTCGAGGACTCCGGCGGGGGACTGGACCGACCAGCCGTGCGGTGTGCGGACCAGCGAGACCGCGGGGAGTGAGTCGTTCCAATCGGCGGCCGGGAGGAACTGCTCGGCAGGGCTCACGCGGGCCTCCGCGGACGTGGTCGGCCGGAGCGCGTCGAGATCACGGTCGCGGCCGTCCGAGGGGCGATCGTGCCCCTTCGGGGGGCGTGGACCAGGGATCACGGGTTGCTCATGCCTCCGACAGGTGACCCAGCTGGGACTTCACCTGGTCGATGCTCGGATTGGTCAGGGCGGTGCCGTCGGCGAACAGCAGCGTGGGCACCGTCCGGTTGCCGCCGTTGGCCTGCATGACCAGGTCAGCGGCCTGGGGGTCGTTCTCGATGTCGACCTCGGCGAAGTCGATGCCCTCGCGCTCCATGAGCTTCTTCAGCCGGACGCAGTAACCGCACCAGGACGTCGTGAACATGGTCACGGCGGCCGAGTCCGCGGGCATAGGGCTCGTGGTCATCGATGCGATACTCCCTGTTCCTGGCGAGCGGGTCCACCCCCAGATCGGGGTGGCGCGCAGTGTGTGCAGGACAACGCTGTGCTCCTGGGGATGCTTCCCCGCGGCGTCGGACCCGGCTGCGAGGATCGGACCGTGACGCAGATCGGTGGTGAGCGGGCCGGGCGGGTCGGCACGGGCTCCCGCGCGGAGGACGTGCTCGCCGCCCTGGACGACGAGCAGCGGGAGGCCGCCCAGGCGGTGTCCGGTCCGGTCTGCATCCTCGCGGGCGCCGGCACCGGCAAGACGCGCACGATCACCCACCGGATCGCCTACGGCGTGCACACCGGGATCTACGTGCCCGAGCAGGTCCTGGCTGTGACGTTCACCGCGCGGGCAGCCGGCGAGCTGCGCGGCCGGCTCGCGGCTCTCGACGTCGGGGGTGTCCAGGCCCGCACCTTCCACGCCGCCGCCATGCGCCAGTTGCGCTACTTCGCCCCGCGGGTCCTCGGCGGGCCGATGCCCTCCCTCGTGGAGAACAAGCTGCGTCTGGTGGCCACCGCGGCGTCGCGCTCGCGGCTGTCGACCGACCGCACCAGCCTCCGCGACCTGGCCAGCGAGATCGAGTGGGCCAAGACGACCCTGGCCACTCCCGAGGACTACCCGGCCCGCGCCAGGGCCGCCGGGCGGGAACCGCCCTTCGAGGCCGCCGCCGTGGCCGCCGTGTACGCCAGTTACGAGTCGGCCAAGCAGCGGGACGGCGCGCTGGACTTCGAGGACCTGCTCCTGGTCACCGCCTACGCGATCGAGGGCCATCCCGACGTCGCCCGGCAGATCCGCGCCCAGTACCGGCACTTCGTCGTCGACGAGTACCAGGACGTCAACCCGCTGCAGCAGCGGCTGCTGGACGCCTGGCTAGGCGGCCGGGCCGACATCTGCGTCGTCGGCGACCCCAACCAGACGATCTACTCCTTCACCGGCGCCGACCCCGACTACCTGCTCGGCTTCGCCGACCGCTATCCCGACGCCGCCCTGGTGAAGCTCGAGCGCGACTACCGGTCGACCCCGCAGGTCGTGGGCCTGGCCAACCGGCTGATCGGGCAGGCCGCGAAGCGCAAGGGGCTGCCCGGCCTGCGCCTGCTCGGCCAGCGGCCCGACGGCCCCGAGCCGACGTTCAAGGAGTACCCCGACGAGCCGGCCGAGGCCGCTGCCGTCGCGGCCCGCTGCAAGGCCCTCGTCGACGACGGGACGCCCGCGGCCGAGATCGCCGTCCTCTTCCGGATCAACGCCCAGTCGGAGGTGTACGAGAACGCGCTCACCGACGCCGGCGTCCCGTACGTGCTCAAGGGGGGCGAGCGCTTCTTCGAGCGCCCGGAGGTGCGCGAGGCGGTCCTCCTGCTGCGCGGGGCGGCAGCCGGCGGCAGCGAGCCCGGCGCGCTGGTCCCCACGGTCCGCGACGTGCTCGCCTCCACCGGCTGGGTCGAGCACCGGCCACCCGCGGGCGGTGCGGCCCGCGACCGCTGGCAGTCGCTGGCCGCGCTGGTCGACCTCGCCGTCGACCTGGTCGCCGAGAACCCGACCCTCGACCTCGCCGGGTTCGTCGGCCACCTCGCCGAGCGCGCCGACGCCCAGCACGCCCCCACCGTCCAGGGCGTCACGCTCGCCTCCATGCACGCGGCGAAGGGTTTGGAGTGGGACGCGGTGTTCGTCGTCGGCCTGGTCGACGGCGTCGTCCCCATCGCCCAGTCCCTCGCCCGTCCCGAGGCGGTCGAGGAGGAGCGCCGGCTGCTCTACGTGGCGATGACGCGGGCGCGCGAGCAGCTGACCCTGTCGTGGTCGCTGGCCCGCAACCCGGGGGCCAAGCGCGCCCGCCCGCGCAGCAGGTTCCTCACCGGTCTCGCACCCGACTCCGGCCCGACCGCCCCCGCCGCCCGCCGCCCGGGCAAGCGTCCCAAGGTCGTGCTCGAGGGCGAGGCCGGGGAGCTGTTCGAGCGGCTGCGCGCCTGGCGCAGTCAGGCGGCCCAGTCGGCGTCCGTGCCCGCGTACGTCGTCTTCACCGACGCCACGCTGCAGGCAATCGCCGAGACGCGGCCGGCGTCCCTCCGGGAGCTGTCCGGCCTGCCCGGCATCGGCGCCCGCAAGCTGGAGCTCTACGGGGCCGACGTGCTCGCCACGGTGAGCGGCTGAGGGGTTTCTGACCGCCGTCGGATCGATACCGAGAGCGACGGCGAGCGGTGCCCGTGACCTGCGGCGACCCGTCCGGAGGACGCGCCGGTTAATTCGATTGACCCCGTAATGACGCCGGTCATAGTGTCCGGCACACACGAGCTGCACCCCGCGCGTTCCCGGCCGTCCGGCCGGGACCGGAACCGAGAGAGGAGGGGGCACCTGATGATCACCACCACGTGGACCAAGGCCCCCGCCGACCTCCTCGGCCTGGGCAGCGACGCCGTGCGCCCGTACCCCGGCGTCGTCGTGTGCCCCACCCCGGTGACGGTCCAGGGGACCGGTCTGCCCACCGGCGGCGCCGACGTCCGGCAGCGCCCGGTCTTCGAGCCGGCCACCCAGGCCTTCGCGCACAACTCCATCGGCACCACCCTCGGGATCCACTCCTCGAGGAGACCGCAGAGCTAACCGCTCGACCGGTCCTCCACGAGGCCGCGGAACCCGAACCCCGGGATCCGCGGCCTTTCTCTTCGTCCGCGACATCCCGGCACCGACCACCGGTCGGCGGGACCCCGCCGGCCGTCGCAGACGAGAACGAGGAGGAGCGGCAGTGCTGCAGACGATCGAACGCCCGTCCCACCGCCGACCCGGGCTCCCCTGGACCGGCGGTCCCCACCCGAGGCGACCACTCACCCCGGTGGCCCCCGCGCCGGTGCGGCGTCCTCTGCCGTGCCGCGTCGAGGACCCGGAGCTGTGGTTCGCCGAGTCACCCGCGCAGCTCGAGCTGGCGAAGAGCCTGTGCGCCGACTGCCCGATCCGGAGCGCCTGCCTCACCGGCGCCCTGGACCGCGGCGAGCCGTGGGGTGTCTGGGGCGGCGAGATCTTCGAGCGCGGTGCGGTCATCGCGCGCAAGCGGCCGCGGGGACGTCCCCGCAAGGAGGTCGCGGCGTGAGGCCATCCGCACGACCGGCATTCCCCCCGCCCGGTGGTGGGGGACCGAACCCTGAACCGAAGGAACCTGTCATGTACATGCTCGAGCACGACCTGGCCCGCAGCCGGATGACCGAACTGCAGGCCGAGGCCGAGGCGGCCACCCGTGCACGCCGGCTCTACCTGGCCCGCCGGGCCGCACTGCGCGCCGAGCGCGCCGTCCGCCGGGCCGCCCGGGCCAGCGCCGCCGTCTACTAGGTGATCTGTGCTCCTCCGGAGCACACCGCGGCCACGAGCCTGCTCCGGTCCGCGGAGCCCCACCGGTCGCGCCTGCGCGGAACCCTGCGGGTCCCACTCGGCGCGACCCTGCACCACACCGACCGAGGCCGGTCCGGACGCTCCCGGTGCGTCCGGACCGGCCTCCTGTCATGCCGACGGCGGTCGGCGAACGGCTCAGGCGAGATTGCTCGCAGTGTTCGACCATTGCTCGTCCTGCAGGACCAGCAATCCACGAACAACACGAGCAATGGGTGGTAGCTCGGGCGACCTCACTCCACGAAGCCGGGGAGCCATTCCTCGAGGATGGCGCGGAAGTCGCCGGCCGCGTCGAGCTGGCAGAGCACCCCGATCGATCCGATCGTCACCCGGTGGATGAGCAGGTACGCCGGCGGCAGGTTCAGCTGGCGGCCGAGGCGGCTCATGTCGCTGCGCGGGTCGGCGATCCGTGCCGCCTGCTCCTGCATCCAGGCGCGCGTGAAGTGGAAGTGCCGGTCGACGACGGGCTCCAGCAGGGGACGCAGGTAGTCGAGCACCCCCTGGGCGTCGACCTCCACGCTGGGCCGCACGAAGCCCTCGGCCCGCAGGTCGCTGAGCACCTCGTCGGCCTTGCCCGCCAGCGCCCAGCGCAGCAGCCGGCCGATCGGCTCGGGGTGGCCGTCGGGCAGCCGCGCGGTGGCCCCGAAGTCGATGACGCCGAGCCGCCCGTCGTCGAGCAGCCGGAAGTTGCCGGGGTGCGGGTCGGCGTGCAGGAGCCCCGCCCGCTGTGGCCCGGAGAAGTGCAGGACCGACAGCAGCAGCCCCACGTGGTTGCGCTGCTCCCGCGTGCCGCTGGCGATGATCCGCGAGAGCGGCGTGCCGTCGAGCCACTCGGAGACGATCACCTTGGGGGCGCTGGCCACCACCCGCGGGACGACGATCTGGTCGTCACCGGCGTACGCGGCGGCGAAGGTGCGCTGGGCGTCGGCCTCGAGCCCGTAGTCGAGCTCCTCGACGACACGGGCCTTCAGCTCGGCGATCAGCGGCTTGACGTCGAGGCCCGGGAAGAGGGCCGCGAACAGCCGCGCGAACCGGGCGAGCTGGTTGAGGTCGGCCATCAGGGCGGTCGCGGCGCCCGGGTACTGGATCTTGACGGCGACGTCGCGGCCGTCGCGCCATGTCGCGCGGTGCACCTGGCCGATGCTCGCCGCGGCCGCCGGCGCGTCGTCGAAGTCGGAGAACCGCTGCCGCCAGGTGCCGCCGAGCTGCTGGGAGAGCACCGCGTGCACGGTGCGCACCGGCATCGGCGGCGCCTCCTCCTGCAGCTTGACCAGCGCCTCCCGATACGGGGCCGCCATCTCCTCCGGCACGGCCGCCTCGAACACCGACAGGGTCTGGCCCAGCTTCATGGCGCCGCCCTTGAGCTGCCCCAGGACGGCGAACAACTGCTCCGCCGTGCGCTGTTGCAATTCGGCGGCCACGGCGTCGGCCGGCCGCCCCGACAGACGCTTGCCGAGGCCGAGCGTCGCGCGTCCGGCGGCCCCGAGGGGAAGCGACGCCAGGCGGGCGGTCCGGGAGACCGAGCCCCGCGGCATCACCGGTCCGTCGTCGGCCACACGTCCTCCTCGCCGGCGGTCGCGCGCCCTCGGGCGTCCGCCGGATGGTCTCGGGTGAGCTCGCGAGCTCGGTCAGCCGCCCATTCTTCCCTGCCGGGAGCCGGTTTCGCCGGGAGGAGGGGCGGCCGGGTCGCCCGGGAGGGTGGCCGGGACCGCCCGGACGGCGGGCCGGGACGGCGCGCCGCAGTCGCACTCGGGATGCGCCGGCCAGGACCGGCGGCGGGGGACGAGGTCGGGTGGGCGGAGCTCGACGGTTGCCTCCAGGGTGGCCGGCGCGGCGCCGCCGTCGAGGTAGGTGAGCACCTGCACGGCCGCGGTCGCGGCGGTCAGGAGGCAGGTGACCGTGGCCCCGCTCGGCGGCGGCTCGGTCGCGGTGAGCTGCGCGGCGAGCCGGGGCCAGTGTGGGTCGGCGTCGCGGCGGTGCCGGTCGGCACACCGCAGGCAGCTCGTCGCCCCGGGGACGACGAGCGGCCCGACGATGCCGGTCTCCCCCCGGACGGTCGCCACCAGGTGGGGGACCCCGCTGCGCTGGAGTCCGGCGACGAGCGGATCGGAGGCCGCCCATGCCCGCGCCAGGACGACGAGGTCGGCCTGCTCCCCGTCGGGCAGCGGGCGCAGGTCGGTGAGAGGACTCGCCCGCCGGACGGCGTCGGCGGCGGCGAGGGACCGCGGGCGTCCCTCGTCGGCGGCGCTCAGGCCCCCGACGACGGCGTCTCCGGCGGTGGCGAGCCCGGGGTCGCGCACGCTGACCCGGCCGACGCCGCTGGCGGCCAGCACGGCGGCCAGGGGCGTGCCGACCCGTGTCGCACCGTCCACGACCACCACGGCGCGCCGCCTCCCCTGCCAGCGGGCGGCGCCGGGCCGGCTGAGGGTGGACGGCAGTTCGGCGGCCGTGCGTGCCGCGGCGGCCGGGCCGGCGTCGGCCGCCAGGAGATCGGCGGCCTCGACGTCGACGACCAGGCCGGCCGCCCGCAGTCCGTCGAGGACCAGCCGCAGCGCGCCCGGGTCGAGGCCGTCCCGGGCGGCGTCGTCGAGGACCGCGCGCTGCGCCCGCCGCCCGTCCAGGCGGCGCAGCAGGGCCGCGGTCGCGGCGTCGGCCGGTGCGAGCAGGACGCCGTCGCCGGAGTCCACCCCGCCGATGCGCAGGGACCCGGTCCCGGTGTGCAGGACCGGCGTCGCGGCCGGCAGCAGGGGATGGGCGCTGTCACTCACGACGGCAGCGTCGCAGCGCACCCGCCGGGTCCGCTCGCGCCGTCCACAGGTCCGAGGGACACCGGCCGGGAACGACGAACGGCGGCGCCCCCGAGGGGGCGCCGCCGTCGGCCGGTCGGGCTCAGGCCTTGCCGAGGATCCGGTTCATTTTGGTGCCGCAGACCGGGCACGTGCCCTGGGCCATGCGACGACCGGACTCGCTGACCTTGACCTCGCCGTCGAAGTCGCGCTTCTCCTTGCACTTCACGCAGTAGCCGTTGTAGCTCTCCGCCACGGGATCTCCCTTGTACTCGGGGCGCCTCGGCACGCACGCCGGACGCGTCGGGCGGCACGCTACCCGCGCGCGGGGCGCCTGGAACCGTGGGCGCCCGACGGATCCGTGCCGGAATGCCGACGGCTGCCCACAACCTGTGGACAAGTCTGTGGAGCGCCTGGGGACTGCTCGGCGTGTCCCTGTGCGCAGGGCGGGGACAGAGCCGGGGGCAGCGGAACGATCCCGACCGGAACAGGGGCCGCCACCTGCAGGGACGCGGCGGGCTGAACTGTGTACCCGCCACGCTGGGCAACGGTGTCACCGGGGAGAGCGGCCTCGATGTCCACCGTCCGTGCGACCTGTACCCGAGAGGGTGCCTTCGCGCAGGCGCGTCGTCGGTCCCGTGGCTTACGGTGCCACCGTGCCCGGATCGACTCCCGACGCGACAGCGTTCCCCGAGCCGGCCGGACTGCTCCCGGCGGTCGGCGGGCGCCGGGCGCTGCCCGCGGCACGGGCCGGCCGCGGCGCCGGAGGGGACGACGGCACGAGCAACCTCGTCGAGGTGCGGCGCAGCGCGCGCCGCCGCCGGACGGTCACCGCCTACCGCGAGGCCGGGCGCACGGTCGTGCTCATCCCGGCGGCGTTCAGCCCCGCCGAGGAGCGGCGCTGGGTGGCCCAGATGGTGGCGAAGCTCCAGACCCGCGAGGAGCGGCGCCGCCGCTCGCTCGGCGGCGACGACGAGCTCATGACGCGGGCCCGGGCGCTCTCGGCGGAGCACCTCGACGGGCTGGCCGAGCCGGCCAGCGTCCGGTGGGTCGACAACCAGCACCGGCGCTGGGGCTCCTGCACGCCGGCCGACCGCAGCATCCGGCTGTCGAGCCGGCTGCGCACGATGCCGGAGTACGTCGTCGACTACGTGCTCGTGCACGAACTCGTCCACCTGCTCGAGCCGGGCCACGACGACCGGTTCTGGGCGCTGGTCGCCCGCTACCCGCGCGCGGAGCGGGCCCGCGGCTTCCTCGAGGGCGTGGAGCTGGCCAGCCACGCGGGCGAGGCGGGGGAGAAGCTCGGCATGCTGCCCGCTCCCGACCGCGTGGACTAGGAGAAGGACCCCCTCCTCCCCACCCCTCGCAGGCTCGGGGCGGGACCCGGGAGGGGGCCGTTGTCAGTTCTGCGGGTCGTCGTCCTCGTCCGCGGGGTCGGCCGGGTCCTCCGCGTCGCTCGCGTTGAGCGCCGCCAGCTCGTCGTCCAGACCCTGGCGCGCCACGAAGTCCAGCGGTTCGTCCAGGTCGTCGGAGGTCGGCAGCAGGTCGGGGTGCGACCACAGCCGGTCACGGGCGTCGGCCCCGTGCTGCTGGGTCATGGCGCCCCAGACCGTGGCCGCGTCGCGCAGCCGGCGCGGCCGCAGCTCCAACCCGACCAGCGTCGCGAACGTCTGCTCGGCCGGACCGCCGGAGGCCCGGCGGCGGCGCATCGTCTCGGCCAGCGCGGGCTGGCCCGGCAGGCGGTCGGCGGCGGCGGCCGCGACGACCGTGTCGATCCAGCCCTCCACCAGGGCGAGCAGGGTCTCCAGCCGGCGGAGTGCCATCTGCTGCTCCGGCGTCTCCTCGGGCTCGAGCACGCCGCTGCCGAGCAGCTGCTGGATGCTCTCCGGGTTGCTGGGGTCCAGACCGCCCTCCATCCCCGACATCGCCTCGCCGATCTGGCGCTCGATGGCCTCGCGGTCGATGGTGATGCCGCGGGCGTAGGCGTGGACGGCGTCCTGGAGCTGCTGGCGCAGCCACGGGACGTGCGCGAACAGCCGCTGGGACGCCGCCTCGCGCAGGGCGAGGAAGAGCCGCACCTCGTCGGCGGGCCGGTCGAGGCCGTCGGCGAAGTCCGCGACGTTCTGCGGGACGAGCACACCGGTGCCGGCGGGCGCGAGCGGCAGCCCGACGTCGGTGCTGGTCAGCACCTCGTCGGCGAGCTTGCCGAGAGCCTGGCCGACCTGGGCGCCGAACATCAGCCCACCCATCCGGCCCATGATCCCGGCGACCGGCCCGAACGACATCGCCGCCTCCTGCGGCAGCGCGCTGGTCATCGCCGCGACGACCTTCTCGGCCAACGGGTCGATCAGCGCACCCCAGGCCGGCAGGGTCTTCTCCACCCAGTCCACCCGGGACCAGGCGGCGGTGCGCTCGATGCCCGAGGGCAGCTCGGTGACCTGGTCCAGCCACAGGTCGGCGAGCCGGAGGGCCTCGGCGGTCGCGGTCTGCTCGGCCTGCGACGTCGGCTGGTGCCCGGGAGCGAGCTGGCTGATCGCGCCCTGGCGGGCGAGGTCCCAGTTGACCGGGCCACCCGACCAGCTCATCAGCTTCTGCAGCTCGGCGAACAGCGGCATCTTGCCCATCAGGTCCTCCGGGGACCCGCCGGCACCGATGCTGCCGAAGAGGGCCCCGAGGCCGAACGGGTCGCCGGCGGGGTTGCCGCCCTGTCCCTGGTCCCGGCGCTCGGGGTCGCGGTCGGGGAGCCCGAAGCCGAAGGGCACGTCACTCATGCGTCCACGGTAGACGCGTGATCTTCGGGTGGCGGCCCGCCCGTTGCGCCGTGGGCGGACGCCGCCGCTCAGGATCTGCACATAGGCTCGCCCCTCGTGACCCGCCGGATCGCCGTCCTGACCGTCGGTGTCGTGCTCCTGGTGCTCTTCGGCCTCGTGGGCACGACGCTGCCCGTGCCGTACGTCGCGCAGGTGCCGGGACCGACGTTCAACACCCTCGGCGACATCGACGGCGAGCCGATCATCCGCGTCGAGGGGCGCGACCGGAACGAGGTCAGCGGCAACCTCAACCTCACCACCGTCGGCGTCAGCCGGGGCGGCCTGAGCCTCGTGCAGGCGGTGCAGGGCTGGTTCGACGACGAGGTGAGCGTCGTCCCCGAGGAGTTGGTGTACCCGCCCGACCGGTCGGAGGAGGAGACCCGCCGCGCCAACCGGGAGGCGTTCCTGACCTCGGAGCAGGCGGCGCAGACCGTCGCCCTGGGGCACCTGGGCTACCCGGTGAAGGTCGTCGTGCAGGGCGTCCCCGAGGACTCGCCGTCCGAGGGGCGGCTGGAGGAGGGCGACGCGATCGAGGCGGTCGACGGCCGCCCCACCCCGGACGTCGACACCCTCGACGACGTCCTCACCGCCACGCCCGGCGGGACGACGGTGACGGTGTCCTACACCCGGCTGGGGGAGCCGGGCAGCGCGAGGGTCACCACCGGTACCGCCGAGCAGCGGGACGGCGCGCTGCTCGGCGTCACGATCCTCGAGCAGCCCTACGCCCCGTTCGACGTGGACATCCAGGTGGAGGACGTCGGCGGCCCGTCGGCCGGCCTGATGCTGACGCTGGGGATCCTCGACCTGGTGGGGGACGACGACCTGACCGGCGGCGCGGTCGTCGCCGGGACCGGAACCATCGACGCCCAGGGCGCGGTGGGGCCGATCGGTGGCATCACGCTGAAGATGGTGGCCGCGCAGGACATCGACGCCGAGCTGTTCCTGGTGCCGGCGGACAACTGCGCCGAGGCGCTCCGGGCGCCCGACCCCGGCTATCCGCTGGCCCGCGTGGCCACCCTCGACGACGCCCTGGACGCCCTCGCCGACTTCGGGGCGGGGCGCACGCCGGAGCCCTGCTGAGGGTCCTCCGCGGCCGCCGGCCGCTGGGCGCGGCCTGTCGGGGACGTGGGAACCCCGTCGCCGCCGGAGCGTTGTGCTGGGATGACCGGAGATCGCGCCGAGGGCCCGATTCCCTGACAGAACATGGCTGCGGCACTGCCGCGACCGAAGTGTGCAACTGAAGGAGAGCGCTCGTGGCCATGCGGCCCCCCGTGCCGGTGCCGACGCTGTCGCGGCGCGCGAAGCTGGTGCTCGCGGCCATCGCCGTGCTGCTGGTGCTGTTCACGGTCATCGGGACCTTGACCAACCTCTACGTCGACTACCTCTGGTTCGACGAGACCCGCTACACCGAGGTCTTCTGGACCGAGCTGCAGACGCGGGTACTGCTGTTCGCCGTGGCCGGTGTCGCCACCGGCGGGCTGGTCGCGACGGCGATCTGGCTGGCCTACCGCTTCCGGCCCACCTTCCGGCCGATGTCGCTGGAGCAGCAGAACCTCGAGCGCTACCGCCAGTCGCTCGAGCCGCGCCGCGGTCTGGTGCTGACCGCCGTCGCCGTCGTCCTCGGACTGTTCGCCGGGTTCACCGCCCAGGGGAGCTGGCAGACCTGGCTGACCTTCCGCAACAGCACCGAGTTCGCCCGCAAGGACCCGCAGTTCGGCCTCGACCTGTCGTTCTTCGTCTTCGACTACCCCTTCTACCGGCTGGCGCTGGGCTTCGGCTTCGCGATCGTGCTGCTGGCGCTGATCGGCTCGCTGCTGACCCACTACGTCTTCGGCGGGCTGCGGCTGCAGACGCCGGGCCAGAAGCTGACGGCGCAGGCGCGGGTGCAGATCTCGGTGCTGCTCGGCCTGTTTCTCGCGCTGAAGGCGGTGGCCTACTGGCTCGACCGCTACGGGTTGGTCTACTCCGACCGCGGTGAGGTCTTCACCGGTGCCAGCTACACCGACGTCAACGCGCTGCTGGTGCCGAAGACGATCCTGGTGTTCGTGGCCGCGGTATGCGCGCTGGCCTTCTTCGCCAACATCGTCGTCCGCAACTTCCTGCTGCCGGCCATGGCCCTGGTGCTGCTGCTGGTCTCGAGCCTGGTGATCGGGGTCGCCTACCCGGCGATCGTGCAGCAGTTCGTGGTGCGCCCCAGCGCCGACCAGAAGGAGGCCCCCTACATCAAGCGGGCCATCGAGTCGACGCTGGACGCCTACGGCCTCTCCGAGATCGACTACCGCGACTACGCGCAGGACACCACCGGCGACTCGATCGACACCGAGGCGGCGCAGGCGGCCCTGCGCAACGACACCGAGACCATCCAGAACGCCCGGCTGCTCGACCCGAACGTGCTGTCGGAGACGTTCACGGCACGCCAGCAGATCCGCAACGTCTACGGCTTTCCTGAGAAGCTGGACATCGACCGGTACACGCTGCCCGACCCGGCGACCGGCGAGGACACCCCGCGGGACTACGTGGTGGCGGTCCGTGAGCTCGACAGCGCGGGCCTGTCGGAGAACCAGGACACCTGGATCAACCGGCACACCGTCTACACCCACGGCAACGGGTTCGTCGCCGCGCCGGCCAACAGGGTTGTCGCCGGGCAGGAGGGCGGCGAGCCGAACTTCACCACCCGCGACCTCCCGACGGTCGGCGACATCGACGTCGAGCAGCCGCGCATCTACTACGGCGAGCTGATCCAGCAGGCCGGTCAGGACGTCTACTCCGTCGTCGGCGCACCCGAGGGGGCCGAGCCGCGGGAGTTCGACCGCCCGGAGGACGGCTCCGACGAGGGCCAGATCAACAACACCTACGACGGCGAGGGTGGCGTCGAGATCGGCAGCTTCTTCCGGCAGCTGACCTTCGCCATCTACTACCGCGAGCGGAACTTCCTGCTCTCCGGCGCGGTCAACGACGAGTCCAAGGTGCTCTACGTCCGTGACCCCCGGGACCGCGTGGAGAAGGCCGCCCCCTTCCTGGAGATCGACGGCGACCCCTATCCCGCCGTCATCGACGGCCGGGTGACGTGGATCCTCGACGGCTACACCACGTCGGACGCCTACCCCTACGCCGAGGCCCGGGAGCTGGGGACGACCGCGCAGGACTCGCTCACCGGGGCGGGGACGACGGCGCTGCCGAACGACCAGTTCAACTACATCCGCAACTCGGTGAAGGCCACCGTCGACGCCTACGACGGCACGGTGACCCTCTACGAGTGGGACGAGGAGGACCCGGTCCTCCAGACCTACATGAAGGCCTTCCCCGGCGTCGTGGAGCCGCGGGACGAGATCCCCACCGAACTGGTCAGCCACGTCCGGTACCCGGAGGACCTGTTCAAGCTGCAGCGCGACATCCTGACGCGCTACCACGTGGCGGACCCGGGCAACTTCTACAGCCAGAACGACCGCTGGCAGGTGCCCGACGACCCGACGAAGAACACCGAGGACGCCCAACCGCCGTACTACATCCTCGCCCAGCGGCCCGGCGACGACGTGGCGAGCTTCCAGCTCACCAGCGCCCTGAACGCGTTCAACCGGGAGAACCTCTCCTCGTTCATCTCCGCGTCCAGCGACCCGGACAACTACGGGGAGATCCAGGTGCTGCGGCTGCCCGGGAACACGCCGTTCCGCGGGCCGCAGCAGGTGCAGCAGTCCTTCATCACCAACAACCAGGTCCGGCCGGACCTCACGCTGTTCAACAGCCAGGAGTCCAAGGCGGTCTTCGGCAACCTGCTGACGCTGCCGATCGGTGGCAGCGGTCTGCTCTACGTGGAGCCGCTGTACGTGCAGGGCACGGGGGAGAACTCCTTCCCGCTGCTGCAGAAGGTGCTGGTCAACTTCGGGGACCGGGTCGGCTACGCCGACACCCTCGAGGACGCACTCGACCAGGTCTTCGGCCCGGGGACGGGGGAGTCGGCCACCGGCGGGGAGACGACGCCGCCGGACGACGGGACGACGACCCCGACGCCGACGCCGCCCGCGTCGCCGACGACGCCGCCCGCCGGTGGCGACACGGGCTCGAACCCGGCGCTGGACCAGGCGGCGGCGGACATCGCCGCGGCCATCGACGCCCTCGAGACCGCGCAGCGTGCGGGAGATTTCGAGGGACAGGGCCGCGCGCTGGCCGACCTGCAGGACGCCGTGGACGCCTACCAGGCCGCCCAGCGGAACGGCGGCGCGGCGACGCCGACCGGGTAGCCGGACCGGGGAGGGCGGCGCCGCAGCTCTCCCCGGCTGGTACTGTGGTCGTACCGACGCGGGGTGGAGCAGCTCGGTAGCTCGCTGGGCTCATAACCCAGAGGTCGCAGGTTCGAATCCTGCCCCCGCTACGAGTACGAGGGGCCCTCACAGGTGACTGTGCGGGCCCCTCGTCGTCCGCCCAGGCATCCGCGCGCCTGCCCAGCGCGGTCGAAGACGCGTCGTCGTCCCCGGCGGAGCACTACGGTCGGTTCGCCCCGGCGTCCACCGCGCGGCCCGACGGCCGGCTGAGGGGTGGTGGCGATGGCCAGCCCGCTGCTGGCGACCAAGCTGCACGTGCCGCGGCGGCGGCGTGGCCTGGTCGCGCGTCCACGCCTGAGCACACGCCTGGACGAGGCGCGCCAGGTGACGTTGACGCTCGTGTCGGCCCCGGCCGGCTTCGGCAAGACGACGTTGCTGACGGAGTGGCTCGCCGCCGCTGACGGGCTGTCGACGGCGTGGCTCTCCCTGGACCAGCGGGACGACGACCCGGTCGTCTTCTGGACCTACCTCCTCTCCGCACTGCAGAGGGCTCACGGGGTGGGTGCCGGCGCGCTCGCTCTCCTCCAGTCGTCCCATGCGTCGATCGACGAGGTCCTCGCGACCCTGGTCAACGAGCTCAGCTCGGTTCCCGACGACGTGGTGCTGGTCCTCGACGACTACCACCTCGTCGAGGCGCGGGACGTGGGGAACGGGATGGCCTTCCTGCTCGAGCACCTCCCCCCGCAGGTCCACCTGGTGATCGGGACACGCGCCGACCCGGGGCTGCCGTTGGCGCGGCTGAGGGCGCGGGGCGAGCTGGTCGAGATCCGCGCCGACGACCTGCGCTTCACGGCCGAGGAGGCCGCGGCGTACCTGAACGAGACGATGGGACTGGCGCTGACCCCGCAGGACGTCGCAGCGCTGGAGGTCCGCACCGAGGGGTGGATCGCGGCCCTGCAGCTGGCGGCGCTCTCCATGCAGGGCCGGGACGACGTCGCCGGCTTCCTCGCGGGCTTCGCGGGCGACGACCGGTACATCGTCGACTACCTGATCGAGGAGGTGCTGCAGCGTCAGACCGCGGACGTCCGCGCCTTCCTCGTGCAGACGTCCATCCTGAGCAGGCTGAACGGCTCGCTGTGCGACGCCGTCGTCGGCGGGGACGGGAGCCGGGCGATGCTCGAGGCCCTCGACCGCGCGAACCTCTTCCTGGTGCCGCTCGACGACCGTCGGCACTGGTACCGCTACCACCACCTCTTCGCCGACGTGCTCCGGGCGCGTCTGCTCGACGAGCAGCCCGAACGGATGTCGGAGCTGCACCGGCGGGCGAGCGACTGGTACGCGGGCAACGGCGAGCCGTCGGAGGCGATCCGCCACGCGCTCGCCGCCAGGGACGCCGAGCATGCCGCGGACCTGATCGAGCTCGCGATGCCGGCGGCCCGCCGCAACCGCGAGGAGAGCACGCTGCGCCACTGGCTCGAGGCGCTCCCCGACGAGGTGCTGCGGGAGCGGCCGGTCCTGAGCGTGACCTACGCGGGCGCGCTCCTCCAGCACGGCGAGTTCGACGGCGTGGACGAGCGCCTCCGCGACGCCGAGCGCTGGCTCGCTGCGACGCCGGGACCGGGGGAGACGCCGGCGCGCCGGGTCCGCAGCGAGGTCGCTCTGTATCGCGCCGCCCTGGCGCACGTGACGGGCGATCTGGCGGGCACCGAGACCCACGCCCGTCGGGTCCTGGACCTCGTCGGGGAGGACGAACACCTGCTCCGTGGCTCCGCTGCCGGGCTCCTGGGACTCGCGCACTGGGCCCGCGGGGACCTCGAGACCGCGCACGGCTGGTGGTCGAACTCGCATGCGGACCTGGGCCGGGCGGGGCACCGCTCGGACACGCTCGGCGTCTCGATCGCGCTGGCCGACATCCGGATCGCCCAGGGACGGCTCCGCGACGCGAAGGCCGTCTACGACCGGGGCCTCGCCGAGGCAGCGGCCGGTTCACCGGTATTGCGGGGCGGCGCGGACATGCACGTGGGGCTGAGCGAGCTGTGCCGGGAGCGGGACGATCTGGAGGCGGCGAGGCGCCACCTGGCGGCCAGCACGGAGCTCGGCGAGCACGCGGGCCTGCCGCAGAACCGCCATCGCTGGCTGGTCGCGACGGCGCGGGTGCGCGCGGCGGAGGGAGACCTCGGCACCGCCGTCGACCTGCTCGGCGAGGCGGCGCGCCGCTACGTCGGCGACATGTTCCCCGACGTCCGGCCGATCGCCGCGCTACGGGCGCGGGTATGGCTCGCGCAGGGCCGGGTCGGGAAGGCGCGGGACTGGGCGCGCGAGCGCGGACTGTCCGCCGGCGACGAGCCCGTCTACCTGCGCGAGTTCGAGCACGTCACGCTGGCGCGGACTCTGCTGGCGCAGCACGCGGACGCCGATGACGAACGCTCGCTGAGCGACACGACCCGGCTGCTGGACCGGCTGCTGGCCGCGGCCGAGGCGGGGGCGCGGACGGGCAGCGTCATCGAGATCCTCGTGCTGCGGTCGCTCGCCCTCCAGGCCGCCGGAGACGTCCCGGGCGCGGTCGACTCGCTGACCCGGGCGACGACGCTCGCCGAGCCGGAGGGCTACGTGCGTGTCTTCGTGGACGAGGGGCCGCCCATCGTGTCCCTCCTGGAGGCCGTCGCAGAACAGGGCAGACGGCCCACCTACGCCGGCCGGCTCCTGACCGCCCTCGACGGGCCCCACGACGGAGCACCCGAGCCGAGGCAGGGCCTGGTCGATCCGCTGAGCGTCCGGGAACTCGACGTGCTCCGACTGCTCTGCTCCGACCTGGACGGCCCGGGCATCGCCCGCGAGCTGTTCGTGTCGGTGAACACCGTGCGGACGCACACCAGGAACATCTACGCCAAGCTCGGCGTGAACAGCCGCCGGACCGCGGTCCGCCGGGCCGCCGACCTCGACCTCCTCGCGCGGGGCCCTCGGCGCTGATCACCGGGGCGTCGTCCGCTCCGCCAGGATCACCACCTCGATCACCAGGTGTGGTGATCCCCGCTCACCACCTCGGCTCCTAGCTTTCGCCCACCGACGAAAGCGAGAAGCACGCGATGAGCGCAACCCCCACCGGCCGGTCCGGCGGTGCACCGCGGTACGAGATCCGGTTGCAGGGCCACCTCGACCCGCGCTGGGCCGCCTGGTTCGACGGGCTGAGCCTCACCAACGACAGCGACGGCACCACGGCCCTCCGGGGTCCGGTGGTGGACCAGTCGGCGCTGCACGGCGTGCTGCACAAGGTGCGCGACACCGGCCTGCGGCTGATCTCGGTCAGCCAGCTCGACCCGGACCAGCCGCCCGCCCCCGGCAACCCTCTCCGCTCACCCCGAAGGACGACGACATGACCACCACAGTGCACGCCCCCGCAGCGCCCCGGCCCTCGATCGACCGGATGCGCAGGACCTCCCTGACCGCGGGCATCCTCTACCTGCTCACGTTCGTGTCCATCCCGACCCTCGCGCTCTACCAGCCGGTGCTGGAACACGCCGACTTCATCCTGGGCGTGGGCAGCGACACCGGCGTCCGGTGGGCCGCGCTCTCCGAGGTCGTCGTCGCCCTGGCCTGCATCGGCACGGCCGTGGTGCTGTTCCCGGTGGCGAGACGGCAGAGCGAGACAGCCGCGCTCGGGTTCGTCGCCGCCAGGGTCCTGGAAGCCGGCCTCATCATCGTCGGCGTCGTCAACGTGCTCACCGTCGTCACCCTGCGACAGGACCTCGCCGGTTCCGCCGGCGCGGACTCGGCCTCGCTGGTCACGACGGGGTCCGCCCTGGGCGCGGCCTACGACTGGACGGCTCTGCTCAGCCAGAGCCTCATCCCGGTGTTCAACGCGCTGTTCCTGGGCTACGTGCTGTACCGGTCCGGCCTGGTGCCGCGCATCCTGCCGACCCTGGGGTTCATCGGCGCTCCGCTGCTCCTCGCCTCGGACATCGCCATCTTCTTCGGCCTCTACGACCGGATGTCCCCGATCGCCGCCCTGCTCGTGATCCCGATCGCCGTGTGGGAGTTCTCGCTCGGCGTGTACCTGGTCGTCAAGGGCTTCAGGCCTGCTGCCGTCGCCGCCCTGCCGACTTCCCAGGCCGTCCGATGAGGGCCGCGGTCTACCGCCGGTTCGGCGGTCCGGACGTCGTCCGCGTCGAGGAGGTGACCCGGCCCTCGGTCGGCCGGGACGACGTCCTCATCCGGGTTCACGCGAGCACCCTCAGCGCCGCCGACCACCGCGCGCGGAGTCGGAACGTGCCCCGGGGGCTGTGGCTGCTCGCCGCCGTCGGCATCGGGGCCTACCGGCCGAAGCGTCGCGTCCTGGGCATGGACGTCGCCGGCGTCGTCGAGGCGGTCGGCGCCGACGTCACCCGGTTCGGGCCGGGCGACGAGGTCATCGCCATGCTGGGCGCGACGTTCGGCGGGCACGCCGAGTACGCGCGCGTCCGGCAGGACGGTGCCATCGCGCTCAAGCCCCGGGCCATGACGTTCGAGGACGCCGTCACGCTGGTCTTCGGCGGGCTCACCGCCCGCGGCTTCCTGCAGCAGGCGGAGCTCGTCCAGGGTGCGACGGTCCTCGTCAACGGGGCGTCGGGCGCCGTCGGGACCGCGGCGGTGCAGCTCGCGAAGCACGCAGGTGCGCACGTGACCGGCGTCTGCAGCGGCGCGAACCGAGCACTGGTCGCCTCGCTGGGCGCCGACCGGGTGATCGACTACGCGACCGAGGACTTCACCGCCGAGGCGGCGCGCTATGACGTTCTCGTCGACTGCGTCGGCAACGCGCCGTTCGAGCGGGTCGGGCACCTGCTCGAGCCGGGCGGCGCGCTGCTGCTCGTGATCGCCGATCTGCCGGCGCTGCTGCGGGCGCCGATCCGAAGCCGGCGGACGGGGCGCGTGGTCACCGGCAACGTCGGCAGGCCCACCGCCGAGGACCTGGCCTTCCTGGTCGACCTCGCCGAGGACGGTCGCTACCGGGCGGTGCGCGACCGGACCTACGACCTCGCCGACATCGCCGAGGCGCACCGCTTCGTCGACGCCGGACGCAAGCGCGGCAACGTGGTCGTGCGCATGGGCCGGGACGAGCTCGCACCGACGTCCGCGCACACCGCCGAGAAGACGGTTGCCTCGTTCTGATCGAGGCGCACCGTGCGCTCCGGAAAGGCGCTACGGAAGCGCGCGCGCCGGCGTCAGACGGCGCGCAGGTAGGCGGCCCGACGGTCCAGTTCCCGCCGCGGCCGCTCGGCCGCCGGTCGGCCGAACGGGCGTCGTTCGGCGGAGTGTCCGGGCGGCGGCAGGTCGAGCGGCGCAGGAGGCGCAGCGGGCGGGCGCGGTGCCGGGGGCATGACGGCGTGGTCCGGCTTCGCCGGCCGGCTGCCCCGCATCGCGGCGAGGAGCGCGTGCGGACGGGTCGCCTCGTCGGGATCCTCGGCGACCACGGGTCCGGGACGCTTCACGACCGCCGGGAAGGGTTCCTTGTGCGGGGGCCGCTTGGGGTCGGGCAACCGGAGGTCGGCGAGGTCCTTCCAGGTGGAGTGGCGGAGGCCGTCGACCGTGCAGCGCACGCGCGCCGCCACCCGGCCGTTGCTCTCGTGCCGCCAGCCGATCAGCTCGCCGGAGTACCAGATGCCGCGGTGGTGGATCTCCACGGGCTGCGGCTGCCCGAGCATGCTCGCCGCCTCGATCCCCGCCACGTGCCGGACTGTAAGCCGCCGGGCACGCCGGGCACGGAAGGCGCGCGTGCCCCTGGGACCGGTGTGACGGGGTGGTCACGGGTGTCACATCGAGCGCCCCTCCGGTGGCCCGGACCGCCCGTGTAACCTGGGTGCACCGACGCGGGGTGGAGCAGCTCGGTAGCTCGCTGGGCTCATAACCCAGAGGTCACAGGTTCGAATCCTGTCCCCGCTACGACGAGAGGCCCGGTCATCACGATGACCGGGCCTCTTCTCGTCCCGGCGTGGAACACCGGCCGGGAGCGGGTCGTTGCCCCGGCCATGGAGCCCACCGTCCAGGACGCCCCGGAAGCCGGCCGCTACGAGATCCGCGACGGCGAGCGCGTGCTCGGCGTCGCCGCCTACGACCGGCGCGGCGACACCGTCGTCTTCACCCACACCGAGGTCGACCCCGACACGGGCGAGTCCGGTCTGGGCAGCACCCTGGTCCGCGGCGCGCTCGACGACGTGCGGGCCCGCGGCGGCCACGTCGTCGCCCAGTGCTCGTTCGTCCGCGGCTGGATCGACCGGCACCCCGAGTACGGCGACCTCGTGGTGCACCCCGACCGGTGACGGCCACCCGGAGGGATCCGGCGCCCGGCCTCACCCCGGCGCCCGGCGACCACGTGCTCGGGAACCCCGACGCGCCCGTGACCGTGCTGGAGTACGGCGACTACGAGTGCCCGTACTGCGCCGCGGCCGCACCGGTGCTGCGGCGCCTCGTCGAGGAGTCCGACGGCCACGTGCGGCTGGTGTTCCGCAACTTCCCGCTGGCCGACCGCCACCCGTTCGCGCTGACGGCGGCGCTCGCCGCGGAGGCAGCCGGCGCCCAGGGCGCGTTCTGGCCGATGCACGAGACGCTGATGGCCCGGCAGGACCGCCTCGACGACGTCGCGCTGCGCGGCTACGCCGAGGAGCTCGGGCTCGACGGTGACCGGGTGGTGGGGGAGGCGGCGCAGCCGTTCGGGGACAAGGTCGAGGCCGACTTCGCGGCCGGGCTGGCCGCGGGGGTGCAGGGCACGCCGGCGGTGTTCGTCGACGGCCGGCTCCACAGCGGCCGGGTCGAGCTCGGCGTCCTGCGCCGCGAGATCATGTCGGGCGGGTCAGACGCCGACCGGCGGGGCGACCCAGGGCCGCGGCGGCAGCGACGGCGGTCCCTCGCCTTCTGGCGTGCACAGCGAGAACCGCTCGCCGAGGACGCGCAGCAGGACGACGCCGGCGACGGCCGCTGTCACTGACCCGGCCAGGATCCCGATCGTCGCCTGCTCGTGGAGCCGCTCGTCGGCGAAGGCCAGGTCGGCGATGAACAGCGAGATGGTGAACCCGATCCCGGCCAGGGTGGCACCGGCCATCAGGTGCGACCAGCGCACCCCGCCGGGGAGCACGCCCCATCCGGTGCGCAGGGCGACGAATGTTCCCGCGGTGATCCCGATGGCGTTGCCCACGACCAGGGCGAGCACGACCCCGAGGGTGACCGGTGACGTCGCGGCCTCGCGCAGGGTCTCCGGCGCCAGCGAGACGCCCGCGTTGGCCAGCCCGAACACCGGCACGACCGCGTAGGCAGTCCACCGGTGCAGGAACTCCAGCAGCCGGGCGCCGGCCGGCACCGTGGCCTTGACGGCGAGGGTCGTCAGCCGCGCCCGCCCGGCGTCCGGTGCCTCCCGCAGCGCGCGGCCGTAGTCGCGGGTCCGGTCGACGACCTCGTCGTCCGGTGGCCGTGACGGCAGGATCAGCCCGAGGACGACGCCGGCGAGCGTGGCGTGCACCCCGGACGCGTGGACGGCGAGCCAGAGGGCGATGCCGGTGACGACGTACGGCGTCAGCCGCCAGACACCCGCCCAGCGCAAGCCGAGCAGCACCGCGATCAGCACGGCCGCGACCGCGAGCGGCACCAGGGAGAGGTCGCCGCTGTAGAAGAGCGCCATCACCGAGATCGCGCCGATGTCGTCGACGATCGCCAGGGTGAGCAGGAACAGCCGGAGCCGGTCGGGGCAGCGGGGTCCGAACAGCGCCAGGACACCCAGCACGAACGCCGTGTCGGTCGACATGACGATGCCCCAGCCGCCGCTCGCGGGGCCGGACGGGTTGACCGCCCAGTAGAGGAGTGCGGGTACCGCCAGGCCGCCGAGCGCACCGAGCGCGGGGGCGGCCAGGTTGCGGCGGTCCCGTAGCTCGCCGGTGCTCACCTCACGGGTGATCTCCAGGCCGACCACCAGGAAGAACAGGGCCATGGCGGCGTCGTTGACCCAGTGCCGCAGGTCCAGCGACAGCTCCAGGCCGCCGACGCCCAGCGTGGCCTGCGTCGACCAGAACGCGTCGTAGCCGGCCGACCAGGGCGAGTTCGCCCACGCCAGGGCCAGCAGGGTGGCGGCCAGGAGGAGGGCCGAGCCGCCGGCCTCGGTACCGACGTACAGCCGCGAGGACGGGGACAGGGTGGGGAGCGAGACCCGCTGTGCGGGCCCCGGGCGGGGTGGCTGGCTCATCGGTCAGAGGACGTGATGGCCGTACATCTCACCCAGCGGGTCGGCGATGAGCTCGATCCGGGCGCCGTCCGGGTCGCGGAAGTAGACCGAGACGCCGCTGTGCACCTCGTGCTCGACGCCGGCCTCGGTGAGCCGCTCGACCAGCTTCTGCCACCGCTCGGGGTCGACGCTGATCGCCATGTGGTGCAGCCCGCCGAGGACCTCCGCGTACGGGCCGACGTCCAGTCCCGGGAAGTCGAAGAACGCCAGCAGGTTGCCGTTGCCGATGTCGAAGAAGAAGTGCGAGGAGCCGGGGTAGTCGCGGTTCTCGATGAGCTCGGTGAGCGGGAAGCCGAGCACGTCCTGGTAGAAGCGCACGGTCCGCTCGACGTCGCTGCTGATCAGCGCGGTGTGGTGCAGCCCGCGTGCGGTCGATGCGGGACGGTCGCCCGCGGGCTTGAGGAACGCCTCCCGGATGCGGGCCCGCTCCTGCTCGAGGGCGGCCAGGTCGCGCGTGCTCTCGGTGGTGCTCATGGCGACTCCAACCGTCGCGGCGGGTGCGGGCTTCCCGATTCTGCCGTTCAGGCCAGCGCCTGCTCCAGGTCGGCGAGCAGGTCGCCGGCGTCCTCGATGCCGACCGACAGTCGCACGAGGTCGGCCGGCACCTCCAGCGGCGAGCCCGCCGCGCTGGCGTGCGTCATGCGCCCCGGGTGCTCGATCAGCGACTCCACCCCACCGAGCGACTCGGCCAGCGTGAACAGCTGCGTCCGCTCGCAGACCTTCAGCGCCGCCTCCTCCCCGTCGCGCAGTCGGAACGACACCATCCCGCCGAACCCGGACATCTGCCGGGCGGCGACGTCGTGGCCTGGGTGCGACGGGAGGCCGGGGTAGAGCACGGAGGCCACCGCCGGGTGGTCGAGCAGGAACTCGACCACGCGGGCGGCGTTCGCGCAGTGCCGGTCCATCCGGACGCCGAGCGTCTTGAGGCTGCGCAGCACGAGCCAGGCGTCGAACGGGCCCGCCACCGCGCCCATCGCGTTGTGGTTGTAGGCGAGCTCCTCGCCGAGCCCGGCGTCGGCGGTGACCAGCGCGCCGCCGACGACGTCGGAGTGCCCGCCGAGGTACTTCGTCGTCGAGTGCACGACGACGTCGGCGCCCAGGCTCAGCGGTCGCTGGAGGTAGGGCGAGGCGAAGGTGTTGTCGACGACGAGCCGCGCGCCGGCCTCGTGGGCGATCGACGCGAGGAACGCGATGTCCGAGACGTTGAGCAGGGGATTGCTCGGTGTCTCGCACCAGATCACGCGCGTGGTCGGCCGCATCGCGGCGCGCAGGGCGTCGGGGTCGGACAGGTCGGCGGGCGTGTACTCCAGCCCCCACTGCGAGAGCACGCGGGAGATCAGCCGGAAGGTGCCGCCATAGGCGTCCCCGCCGAGGACGACGTGGTCGCCGGAGCGGCAGAGCGTGCGCAGCAGGGTGTCCTCGGCGGCGAGGCCGGAGGCGAAGGCCAGCCCGCGGGTGCCATCCTCGAGGGAGGCGAGGGCCGCGTGCAGGGCGTCGCGCGTCGGGTTGCCGCTGCGGCTGTACTCGTAGCCGCCGCGCAGCCCGCCGACGCCGTCCTGCTTGTACGTGGTGGTGAGGTGCATCGGCACGATCACCGCCCCGGTCGCCGGGTCGGGCTCCTGGCCGGCGTGGATGGCCCGCGTGTTGAACCCGCCGCCGGTCACTTGGACACTCCCGTCAGGTGGCCGAGCACGTCTTGACGGGTGACCACGCCGGCCGGCTTCCCGTCGACGTGCACCAGGAGGGCGTCGGCCGAGCCGAGCGCCCCCACCGCGGCGGCGACCGGTTCGCCGGAGCCGATGATCGGCAGCGGCGGCGACATGTGCCGCTCGACCCGGTCGTAGAGGCTGGCCGTGCCGGCGAACAGCGCGTCGAGCAGCGACTTCTCGTCGACCGAGCCGACCACCTCTCCCGCGGTGACCGGCGGCTCCGCGCGGACGACCGGCATCTGGCTCACCCCGTACTCGCGGAGGATGTCGATCGCGTCGCGCACCGTCTCCCTTGGGTGGGTGTGCACCAGCGGCGGCGTCTCCCCGGACTTGGTGTGCAGCAGCTCGCCGACGGTCTCGCCGGTCGTCGACTCCAGGAAGCCGTAGTCGGACATCCACTTGTCGTTGAAGATCTTGTTCAGGTAGCCCCGGCCACCGTCGGGCAGCAGGACGACGACGACGTCGTCCCGGGTCAGCCGCTCGGCGGCGCGCAACGTCGCGACCACGGCCATCCCGCAGGAGCCCCCGACGAGCAGGCCCTCCTCGCGGGCCAGCCGGCGGGTCATCGCGAAGGAGTCGCCGTCGGAGACGGCGATGACCTCGTCGGCGATCTTCGGGTCGTAGGTGGTCGGCCAGAAGTCCTCGCCGACGCCCTCGACCAGGTAGGGCCGCCCGGTGCCGCCGGAGTAGACCGAGCCCTCCGGGTCGGCCCCCACGATCCGGACCCGGCCACCGGAGACCTCCTTGAGGTAGCGGCCGATGCCGCTGATGGTGCCGCCGGTGCCCATGCCGGTGACGAAGGTGGTGATCCGGCCCCCGGTCTGCGCCCAGATCTCCGGGCCGGTCGTCTCGTAGTGCGACTGGGGATTGGCCGGGTTGGAGTACTGGTCGGGCTTCCAGCCGCCGGGCGTCTCGCGGGCCAGCCGGTCGGAGACGGAGTAGTAGGACCGCGGGTCGGAGGGATCGACGGCGGTGGGGCAGACGGCGACCTCGGCGCCGTACGCCTTCAGCACGTTGATCTTCTCCTGCCCGACCTTGTCGGGGCAGACGAAGATGCACCGGTAGCCGCGCTGCTGGGCCACGAGGGCCAGGCCGATGCCGGTGTTCCCGCTGGTCGGCTCTACGATCGTGCCGCCGGGCTGCAGCGCGCCGCTGGCCTCGGCGGCGTCGACCATGCGGACGGCGATGCGGTCCTTCACCGAGCCGCCGGGGTTGAGGTACTCGAGCTTGGCCAGCACCAGCGGCGCGTCGGGACCCAGGTCGCGGGTCACCGAGGTCAGGCGCACCAGCGGGGTGTTGCCGACGAGGTCCACGACGGACTCGGCGTACTGCACGGGGGTCCTCCTCCACGGGGCCCGGCTCCGGACCCGCCTCCCGCCCATCCCACCAGACGTCAGCCGTGCGGGGTCACGGCGGGAAGGCGCCACCCGTCCGGTCCAGCCGCTGCGCGACCGTGACCAGCCAGCCCTTCACGACCACCAGCTGCTCGGAAGACAGTTCGGCCTCGACCGTGCCCTCGAGCGCCCGGACGGCGGGGGTGGCCCGGTCGAGCCTGCGTCGCCCCGCGGCGGTGAGGTTCACCTGCAGGATGCGCCCGTGCGTCGGGTGCGCCGTCCGCCCGACCAGGCGCTCGCGGTCGAGCGTGGCCAGCACCCCGTTCATCGCCTGCGGGGTGGTGTTGCACGCGCGGGCCAGGTCGGCTCCGGACAACCCGGGACGACGGGCCAGGACGCTCAGCACCGCGTACTGCGCCCCCGTCAGCCCGTGCTGGCGCAGCGCGTTCTCCATGGCCGTCGAGAACGCGTACCAGGCCTGACGCAGCAGGTAGCCGCTGTGCCCCTGGATCCCGCGGAAGTCCGTCCCGGCGACCGGTATCTCCATGCGCACGAGGTTATCAAGGTCTTGATATGTCCAGTGGGAGGGGAGCAAGATATAAGGGTCCTGATAACCCGGATGGAGGTTCCGATGTCCGCACCGATGACCACGCAGCCGGCCATGACCCGCGAGCAGATGGACGCCCTCGTGGACGGCCACTACCGCGCCGAGGAGAACGGCGATCTCGCCGCAGTCGTCGCCGGGTTCCTGCCCGGTGCCGAGCACGACGTCGTCGGTCGTCCCGGCGATCCACTGCACGGAGCCGAACAGATCGCCGGCTTCTACCGCGCGCTCCTCGACGAGCTCCGCATCGACCGATTCGAGCCGGTCCGCCGCCGCTACGGCGCCGACCACGTGGTCGACGAGTCGGTCCTGCACGCCACCGCCATCGGCCACCCGTTCGGGCTGGACGGTCGCGGCAGGCCGGTGAGCAGCCGCTTCCTGCACATCTTCGACTTCGCGGACGGGCTGATCAGCCGGGAGAGCGCCTGGATCGACCTGGCCGCGATCCAGCAGCAACTCGCCTGACCCAGCTGCGGGCCGCCCTGGCGGGCGGATGAGCCGGCGGGCGAGGATGCGGGCATGACCTCACCCGTCGGAACCCGCACCCTCGGCCGCGACGGCCTCGTCGTCTCCGCGATCGGCCTCGGCTGCATGGGCATGAGCCAGGCCTACGGCGCCGCCGACCGGCAGGAGTCGATCGCAACCATCCACCGGGCGCTCGACCTGGGCGTCACGTTCCTCGACACCTCCGACGTCTACGGCGGGGGGCACAACGAGGAACTCGTCGGCGAGGCGATCGCCCGCCGGCGCGACGAGGTGCAGCTGGCCACCAAGTTCTCCATCTCCCGCGACGGCGGCGGCATGCGCATCAACGGCCGTCCGGAGAACGTGCGGGCGTGTGCCGAGGCGAGCCTCCGCCGGCTGGGGGTCGACGTGATCGACCTCTACTACCAGCACCGGGTCGACCCGCAGGTGCCGATCGAGGACACCGTCGGCGCGATGGCCGAGCTCGTGCAGCAGGGCAAGGTCCGCCACCTGGGGCTGTCGGAGGCCAGCGCCGCCTCGATCCGTCGCGCCACCGCCGTCCACCCGATCGCGGCGCTGCAGAGCGAGTGGTCCCTGTGGACGCGGGACCTCGAAGGTGAGGTCCTGGGGGTGGCGCGCGAGCACGGGATCGGCGTCGTGCCGTTCAGCCCGCTCGGCCGCGGATTCCTGACCGGGGCGATCACCAGCCCCGACGACTTCGGCGAGGACGACTTCCGCCGCGGCCACCCGCGGTTCACCGGCGAGGCGTTCGAGGCCAACCTGCGCCTCGTCGACGCCGTCCGGGCGCTGGCCGCCGAGAAGGGCGCCTCGCCCGGCCAGCTGGCCCTGGCCTGGGTGCTCGCCCAGGGCGACGACGTGGTCCCGATCCCCGGGACGAAGCGACGCGCGTACCTGGAGGAGAACGCCGGCGCTGCGGCCGTGGAGCTCACCGCCGACGACCTGGCGCGGCTCGACGCGATCGCGCCGCCGGGGGTGGCGGTCGGCGGCCGATACGTCAACGCCGCGTACACCTACGGCGACAGCCCGGAGAAGGGGGAGTGACCGCCGAGCGGCTGCTAGTGGCGGTGTTCGCGTCGCCGGTGGCCGACGTGCTCCTGCGGTGGGGGAGCGAGCTCGGTTTCCGCACCGTGCTGGTGGAGCCGGACGCCGACCGGGTGCCCGCGGGAACGCCGGACGTCACGGTCGCCGGCTTCGCCCAGCTGGACGGCGAGCTGGCCGGCGGCACCGCCGACGTGGTCGTCACCGACCACCACCGGGACGAGCTGGGCGAGCTGCTGCGTGATGCCCTGGCCCGCCCGGCCCGCTGGATCGGCGTGATGGGCAACCCGCGTCACGAGGGGCCGCACATCGCTGCGTTGACCGCGCTGGGTGTCGCGCCGGAGGAGATCGCGCGGGTGCACCGGCCGATCGGACTGGACATCGGGTCGAAGGCGCCCGCCGAGATCGCCGTCTCGACGCTGGCCGGGCTGCTGGCCGACCGCAACGGCCGCAGCGGCGGCTTCGCGCACGGCTGACCGAACCGGCATGGACGTCGTCCTCGGCGCCGACCTGGGCACCAGCGGTCTGAAGCTGGTCGCACTCGGTGCCGACGGGTCGACCGTGGCCGAGGCGGAGGCGGACTACGCGGTCGAGCGCCCCGCGCCCGACCGCGCGGAGACCGATGTGCGCATCTGGCGCCGGGCGCTCGACGAGACGCTCGCGGCGGTCGCCCCGGCACTCGCCGGGGCGCGGGTCCTCGCGCTGGGGCTCTCCGGGCAGATGCACGGCGCCGTCCTCGTGGACGCCACCGGAACGGCGCTGCGGCCGGCCCTGCTCTGGCCCGACCGGCGGGCCATCGAGGAGCTCCGCGCGTGGCGGGAGATCCCTGACGCCGACCGGGCGGCGCTGGCCAATCCGCTGGTCCCCGGAATGACAGGCCCGATGCTGGCGTGGCTCGCCCGGCACGAGCCGGACGCCGTCGCGCGTGCGGCGGCCGTCCTGCTGCCCAAGGACGCGCTGCGGGCCACCCTCCTGTCCGGCACCGACCCGGCGGTCACCGACCGCAGCGACGCGTCGGCGACCCTGCTGTGGGACGTCGTCGCCGACCACTGGTCGCCCGCGGCCGTGGCGGCCGCCGGAGTGCCGCCGGAACTGCTGCCGGTCGTCCGGGCCTCGTCCGACGTCATCGGCACCGCTGCCACTCCGCTCGGCAGGGTCCCCGTCGTGGTGGGCGGGGCCGACACTCCGCTCGCCCTGCTCGCCGCGGGCACGACCGACGGCGTGCAGGTCAACCTCGGCACCGGCATCCAGCTGCTGCGCCCCCGCTGGACGCCCCGGCCGGTCGCCGATCCGGTGCTGCACGGCTACGCCGACGTGTCCGGCGGCTGGTACGCCATGGCCGCGCTGCAGAACGGCGGGTCTGCGTGGTCGTGGGTCTGCCGGGTGCTCGACCTGTCGTGGTCGGAGCTGTTCGACGCGGCGGAGGCGGCGCCGGCGGGCGCCGGGGGAGTGGCCTTCCGGCCGTTCCTCACCGGCGAGCGCGGCGGGGTGGCCGGACCGGACGACCGGGGCAGCTGGAGCGGGCTGTCGGCCGCGACCACGCGCGCCGACCTCGCGCGCGCCGCGGTCGAGGGCGTCTGCTTCGCGGTCGGCGCCGCGGCCGGTCTGCTGGAGCTTCCCGACGACGAGGCCCCGGTCGTGCTCACCGGCGGAGGCGCGCGGTCGGCACACGTCCAGCAGGTGCTCGCGGACGTGCTGCGGCGGCCGGTCCGGCACCTGCGGCTGCGCAGCGCGTCGGCGACCGGTGCCGCCGTGCTGGCGGCGCGGGGTGTCGGGCTCGACGTCGTCCCGGTGCGGGAGACCGGTGCCGTCGTGGAACCGTCCTCCGCGGGCGAGCTGGCGGCGGCCGCGGAGCGCTGGCGTCAGTCCTGAGCCACCGGCAGCCGGACGAGGTCGAGGGCGGCGTCGTGCAGCTTGCCGTTGGTGGCCAGCGCGCTGCCACCGCCGGGGCCCGGGGCGCCGGTGAGGTCGGTGAACCTGCCGCCGGCCTCCCGGACGATGACGTCGAGGGCGGCGAGGTCCCACACCGACACCTCGGGCTCGCAGGCGACGTCGACGGCACCCTCGGCCAGCAGCACGTAGCTCCAGAAGTCGCCGTAGGCGCGGGTGCGCCACACCGAGCGGGTCAGGTCCAGGAAGCCGTCGAGCACGCCGCGCTCCTCCCAGCCGGAGAGGCTGGAGTAGGACAGGCTGGCGTCCGAGAGCTCGGCGATCTCGGAGACCCGGCAGCGGGTGGCCGACTCGAGCCGGCGACCGGTCCACGCGCCGACGTCCTTGGCCGCCCACCAGCGGCGGTTGAGCGCCGGCGCCGACACCAGGCCCACGACCGGCTCGTCGCCGTCGAAGAGGGCGATCAGCGTCGCCCAGACGGGCACGCCCCGCACGAAGTTCTTGGTGCCGTCGATCGGGTCGAGCACCCAGCGCCGCGGCCCGTGCCCGGTCGTGCCGAACTCCTCGCCCATCACCGCGTCGCGGGTGCGGGCGCGGCTGAGGGTGATCCGCAGCTGCTCCTCGACGGCCCGGTCGGCGTCGGTCACCGGGGTGAGGTCGGGCTTCGTGTCGACCGTGAGGTCCTGCGCCCGGAAGCGGTCCAGGCTGATCGAGTCGGCCTGGTCGGCCAGCACGTGCGCCAGCCGCATGTCCTCCGAGAATCCGCGCCCCGACGTCATGGACACCGAACCTAGCCGGGATCGCCCGGATGGACGCTGAGGCGACGGTGTGGTGCCGCCGATACCGTCGGATCCGTGGACGCGGGGACCATCGACGCCCGGACCATCGTGGGGCTGCTCGCCGACCCCGCCCGGCTCAAGGTGGTGGCCGCGCTTGCCCTCGGTGCCGGCACCATCGAGGAGGTGTCCGCCGCGTCGGGGCTGCCGCTCAAGGACGTCGCGCTCGCCGCCCGCCGGCTGGCCCGTGCGGGGCTCGTGCACCGGGACGGGCACGTGCTGGCGCTGCACGTCGACCGCTTCGGGGCCGCGGCGCGGGCCGCGGCCGAATCGGCACCGCCGCCCGAGCCGCTCTCCGACGACCCCGCCGAGGACGCCGTCCTGTCGGCCTTCGTGCGCAACGGCCGGCTCGTCTCGATCCCGGCCCAGTACACGAAGCGCCGGGTGGTCCTTGAGCACCTGGTGCGGGTCTTCGAACCCGGGGTCCGCTACCCGGAGCGCGAGGTCAACGCGCTGCTCGGGGTGTGGCATGCCGATGTGGCCGCCCTCCGCCGATACCTGATCGACGAGGGGCTCTTGGCCCGCGAGGCCGGCGTGTACTGGCGCATCGGCGGTCGGGTCGACGTGTGACGGCGGCCTGCACCGAGCTCACCGCGCCGAGTGTGGGGCTGTTGTGGTCTCCGGGCCGTCGAGACGACGACAAGCCGACACTCGAGGGAGGGGCACCTGCGTCGCCCCGAGCCTGCGAGGGGCGTGAGAGGGATGGGGTCTTCTAGTAGCCCGGCCCGACCTGCCCGACCGCGCCGAGCAGCACCCGCAGTGCGGCCAGCTGCTCCTGGCGCGCCGGCGGGCCCGCTGCGGCCCAGGCGTCCAGCGCGCACTCGGGGTCGTTCTCGGTGTGCCCGCAGCCCGGTGGGCAGTCGGTGGCGGCCTCCGCGATCTCCTCGAACGCCGCGAGGACGTCGTCGGCCGTGACGTGCGCGAGGCCGAAGCTGCGGATGCCCGGGGTGTCGATCACCGTTCCGCCGGCGGGCAGGTCGAACAGCACCACCGAGGACGACGTGTGCCGGCCCTTGCCGATCTTGCTCACGTCGCCGGTGGCGCGGAACGCGTCGGGGACGAGCCGGTTGACCAGCGTCGACTTGCCGACGCCGGACTGGCCGACGAGCACGCTCATCCGCCAGACCAGCCGGTCGACCAGGTCGTCGAGGGGCGCCTCCCGCGACATGGGCACGGCCTCGAGGCCGAGGCCCGCGTAGCGGTCGAGCAGCGGCTGGGGGCTGCCCAGGTCGGTCTTGGTGAGGCACAGCAGGGGCTCGAGGCCGCCGGCGTAGGCGGCGACCAGGCAGCGGTCGATGAAGCCGAGGGCCGGTTCCGGGTCGGTCACCGACGTGACGATCACCAGTTGGTCGGCGTTGGCCACCACGATGCGCTCGGTGGGGTCGGTGTCGTCGGCGGTGCGCCGCAGCGACGTCGTCCGTTCCTCGATGGTCACGATCCGCGCGAGGGAGTCGGTGCGGCCGCTGGTGTCGCCGACGATCCGCACCCGGTCGCCCACGACGACGCCGTGCTTGCCGAGCTCCCGCGCGCGCATCGACGTCACGTCGACCGGGCCTCCGTCGTCCCCCTCGACCCGGACCGTCATGCGGCCCCGGTCGACCGCGACCACCAGCCCGGGAACGGCGTCGGCGTGCGCCGGGCGGGTGCGCGTGCGCGGGCGGGAACCGCGGGGATTGGGCCGGAACCGGATGTCGTCCTCGTCGGACCGGCTGTCGTGTCGGCGGCTCAGGGGAGGGCCCCCTCCGTCGTCGCCAGCATCCCCATCCAGCGCTCGACGAAGTCGGGCAGCGTCTTGGTCACCGCGGCGGGGTCGGTCACCTCGATGCCGTCGATCGCCAGCCCGAGGACGGCGGCAGCGTGCACCATCCGGTGGTCGCCGTAGGAGCCGACCCGGGCGGCCCGCCGCGGACCGGGCGTGATGGCGAGCCCGTCGGGCAGCTGCTCGACCTCCGCGCCGACCGCGGTGAGCACCTCGGCGAGGGCCTGCAGCCGGTCGGTCTCGTGACCCCGGAGATGCGCGATGCCCGTCAGCCGGGAGGGCCCGTCGGCCAGCGCGCACAGCGCGGCGAGCACCGGGGTGAGCTCGCCGACCTCCCCCAGGTCGGTTACCAGCGGGCGGATCGTCCCGGGGCCGGTGACCTGCAGCCCCTCGGGCGCGCGGGTGACCTCCGCTCCCATGACGGTCAGCAGGCCGCCCAGCTGACCGCCGGGCTGGGTGGTGACCCCGGGCCAGTCGGGAACGGTGACCCGCCCGCCGGTCACCAGGGCGGCCGCGAGGAACGGTGCGGCGTTGGACAGGTCGGGCTCGATCGCCACCTCGCGCGCGGCGATCGGCCCGGGGGAGACCCGCCAGCCCCGGTCGGTGGCCGTGACCTCCACGCCGTGCGCCCGCAGGGTCGTCACCGTCATCTGCACGTGCGGCATCGAGGGCACCCCGCCGGCCAGCGAGAGGTCGATACCCTCGTCGAAGCGGGCGGCGGCCAGGAGCAGCCCGGAGACGATCTGCGAGGACTCGCTCGCGTCCACCTCCACCGCCCCGCCACGCACCCGGCCGGTGCCGTGGATCGTGAACGGGGCGCGGCCGCGGCCGTCGTCGTCCACCTCGACGCCCAGGACGCGCAGGGCGGCGATCAGGCCCGCGTTCGGACGCTCGCGCAGCCGCGGGTCGCCGTCCAGGTGCACGGGGCCGTCGGCCAGCGCCGCGACCGGCGGCAGGAAGCGCAGCACGGTGCCGGCCAGGCCGGCGTCGACGTTCACCGTCCCGCGTAGGGGCTGGGGGGTGACCAGCAGTTCCTCGCCGTGCTCGTCGATCCGGACGCCGAGCGCCCTGAGACCGCCGGCCATCAGGTCGGTGTCCCGGGCCCGCAGCGGGCGGACCAGCCGGCTCGGCCCGTCGGCCAGCGCGGCCAGGATCAGCGCCCGCGCGGTGATCGACTTGGAACCGGGCAGGGGGACGACGGCGTCGACCGGCGCCGGGCGGTGCGGCGTCGACCAGACCGATGTCATGCCGACATCCTGCCGGGTCGGGCCGGCGCCACCGCCGTCATCCCGCTCAGCCGGCCTGCGGCTTGTCCGCCTTCTTCGCCGGCAGCACCCGCGTCAGCTTGCGGTTGGCGAACTCGAACATGCCCAGCTCCGAGAGCTCCCGCCCGTAGCCGGAGCGCTTCACGCCGCCGAACGGCAGCTCGGGCGACGACCCGGTCGGCTGGTTGACGAAGACCATGCCGGCCTCGATCCGCTCGGCCACCGACCGCGCCTTGTCCAGATCGCTGGAGAACACCGCGGCGCCCAGCCCGTACGTGGTGCCGTTGGCCAGCTCGACCGCCTCGTCCTCGTCCCGCACCTTGTAGACGACGGCGGCCGGGCCGAACAGCTCCTCGTTGTAGGCGCGCATCTCCGGGGTGACGTCGGTGAGGATCGTCGGCTCGACGAACGCGCCGGGCAGGTCAGGACGGCCGCCTCCGGTGACCACGGTCGCCCCCTTGTCGATCGCGTCCTGGATCTGCGCGTGCAGGTCCTTCGCCGCCTGCTCGCTCGACAGCGGCGCCAGCGTGGTCGACGGGTCGCTCGGGTCGCCCGGGGAGAAGGTGGAGAAGGCCTGCTTGAGGCCCTCGACGAACGGCTCGTAGATGTCCTCGGGGACGATCAGCCGCTTGGCGGCGATGCACGCCTGGCCGCTGTTCTGCATCCGGCCCATGGTCGCGGCCTTGACGGTGCGGCCCAGGTCCTCGGTGTCCAGGACGATGAACGGGTCGCTGCCGCCGAGCTCCAGCACCGACTTCTTCAGGTGCTTGCCCGCCAGCGAGGCGACGGCGCTGCCGGCCCGCTCACTCCCGGTCAGGGTGACGCCCTGCACAAGGGGGTGCGCGATGACCTGCTCGACGTCGGGGATCGCCAGGAAGACGTTGGTGTAGACACCTTCGGGGACGCCGGCGTCGAGGAAGCACTTCTCGATCGCCAGCGCGGTCTGCGGGTTGAGCTCCGCGTGCTTGAGCAGGATGGCGTTGCCCAGCACCAGGTTGGGGCCGGCGACCCGGACCACCTGGTAGAGCGGGTAGTTCCACGGTTCGATGGCGAGGATGACCCCGATCGGCTCGTTCTCGACGATCGCCTCGCCCTTCATCACCTCGATCTGCCGCGGCTCCAGGAAGCGCGGGCCGTTCTTCGCGTAGTAGTCGAGGATGCTGGCGGCCAGCTGCACCTCGCCGCCGGCCTCCTGGATGCGCTTGCCCATCTCCCGGGTCACCAGGGCGGCGAACTCGTCGGAGCGCTCGAGCATGAGCTCGGCGGCGCGGCCGACGATCTGCGCGCGCTCCTCGACCGGGCGGCGGCGCCATTCCTCGAAAGCGGCATGCGCCCGCTCGACGACGCCGTCGACCTCCCCGGCCTCGAGGAAGGGGAACTCCTTCTCCGTCTCGCCGGTGTAGGGGTTCACGGTCCGGTAGGGCCGGGCGCCGGCGTCGCTGGCGGTCTTCGGCTGTGCGGTGGGGGCGTTCTGCGTCGCGGTCACGGGAGTGATCCTCGTCTCTGGAGATCTCGGTCTGCCATCGCCCCCTACCCGCGCCTCCCTCCCCCACGCGCCGAGAGCCCCTGTCGGTGGCCCCACCTACAGTCGGGAGGACACCGAGCACCGGGGAGGAGCGCCATGTGCGGTCGCTACGCGGCCAGCCGTAGCCCCGACGACCTCGTCGTCGAGTTCGAGGCCGTCCTCGCCGGGGGGCAGAAGCCGCTGCCGGCCGACTTCAACGTCGCGCCGACCAAGGACGTCTACGTCGTGCGGCACAAGAAGGAGCGCGACCCCGAGGGCGCGCCCACCGGCGGGGGCCACCGGGAGCTGCGCAGCGTCCGTTGGGGCCTGGTGCCCTCCTGGGCCAAGGACGTGTCGGTGGGCAACCGCATGCTCAACGCGCGCGTCGAGTCCCTGACCGAGAAGCCGGCGTTCAAGAAGGCCGCCGCCACCCGGCGGTGCCTGGTGCCCGCCGACGGCTGGTTCGAGTGGGCCAAGCGGCTGGACTCGCCGACCAAGCAGCCGTATTTCATCACCCCCGAGGACGGCTCGGTTCTCGCCTTCGCCGGCCTCTGGGAGGTGTGGGGGCGGGGGGAGGACCGGCTCTACACCTGCACGATCGTGACCGCGCCGGCCGTCGGTGCCCTGACCGAGATCCACGAGCGGATGCCTCTGGTGCTGCCGCCGGACCGCTGGACGGCGTGGCTCGACCCCGGACGAGAGGACGTCGAGCCGCTCGTCGAGCCGACGCCGCCGGAACTGGTCGAGGCGCTGGAGCTGCGCCCGGTGTCGACGGCCGTGAACAACGTGGCCAACAACGGGCGGGAGCTGCTGGCCCGCGCCGAGTCGGTCAGCGAGCCGGCCGACCAGCCGGCCCTCTTCTGAGCGTGACCCCACCCGACCGCGCCGCCCTGCCCGACGGGGTGGCCGCGGCGGTCACGTTCCTGTGCTCCGGTGCGGTCCTCGTGCTCGAGATCGTCGGACTGCGACTGATCGCGCCGTACGTCGGCGTCACGCTGCAGACCAGCACCGCGATCATCGGCTTTGCCCTGGCGGCAATCGCCCTCGGGGCGTGGACCGGTGGGGCCACCGCCGACCGCATCGACCCGCGCGGGCTGCTCGCGCCGCTGATGGTCGCCGGCGGTGCCCTGGTCGTGGCCGTGCTCCCGCTGGTGCGCTTCACCGGGGCGCTGCTCACGGGGGCCGACGCCGGCGGGGTGCTGCTGCTGGCGGCGGTCGCGGTCGTCGTCCCCGCGGCGCTGCTCTCCGCCGTCCCGCCGATGGTCGTCAAACTGCAGCTGGCGAGCCTCGCCGAGACCGGCTCGGTGGTCGGGCGGCTGTCGGGCATCGGGACGCTGGGCGGGATCGCCGCCACCTTCGTCACGGGCTTTCTGCTGATCGCGATCCTGCCGAGCAGCGTGATCCTGGTCGGCACCGGTCTGCTCACCGTGCTGGCCGGGATCGCGGTCGCCGCGCTCCTGCGCCGCCGCGCCCGCGGCGGAGCGGGCCGGGTGCCGGCCGGGCTGCTGCTGCTCGCGGTCGCCGGCACCGGGCTGGCGGCGCTCGCGCCGACGCCCTGCGAGAAGGAGACGGCCTACCACTGCGCCCGGGTGGTCGCCGATCCCCAGCGCGACTCCGGCCGGGTGCTGCTGCTGGACACCCTCCGCCACTCCTACGTCGACCTCGCGGACCCGACGCACCTGGAGTTCGAGTACGTGCGGGCGATCGCCGCCGTCATCGACGTGGTGGCTCCGGCCGCGGAGCCACTGTCCGCGCTGCACGTCGGCGGAGGCGGGCTCACGCTGCCCCGCTACCTGGCCGAGGTGCGCCCGGGGACGGAGAGCCGGGTGATCGAGGTGGATCCCGGGGTCGTCGCGATCGACCGCGAGCAGCTCGCCCTGGAGACGTCCGACGCGCTGCGGGTGCGGGTCGCCGACGGGCGGGTCGGGCTCGCGGAGGAGCGGCCGGGCGTCCGCGACCTCGTGGTGGGCGACGCGTTCGGCGGGCTCTCGGTGCCGTGGCAGCTGACCACCCGCGAGGCGCTCGGGCTGGTGGACTCGGCCCTCGCCGACGACGGCGTCTACGCGGTCAACCTCATCGACCACCCACCCCTGCGCTTCGTCCGGGCCGAGCTCGCCACCCTGCGCGAGGTGTTCCCGCACGTGCTCCTGATGGCCAGAGTGCCGGTGCTGGCCGGTGAGGACGGCGGCAACCTCGTCGCCGTCGCCTCGCGGTCACCGCTCCCCGTCGAGCGGATCACCGCAGCCCTGCGGGTCCACGACCTCGCCTGGCGGGTCGCCGAGGGTGGCGAGCTGGCCGAGTTCGTCGGCGACGCCCCGGTGCTCACCGACGACTTCGCGCCGGTCGACCAGCTGCTGACGCCCTACCGCTGAGGCGGGCCGAGTCGGCGGCCCCACGCCGTGACCATCGGTGAGGTGGCCAGGTCGACCAGGCCCGTCGACAGGTTGTGGAGGTGCTGCTCGATCTCCTCTGCGGTGGCCAGGCCGGCGGCCAGCAGCCGGTGGCGGATCTGCTGGGTGGTCGCCCGTTCCAGGTCGGGACAGGCTGGGCTGGTGATCGGGAAGTACGCGTCGGCGGAGACGTCCAGGAGGCCCGCCTCCCGAAGTCGGCGCGGCAGGGTGCGGCCGTAGGCGAGGTCGACTCCGCGCTCGGCCATCAGCTGCCGGAAGGCTGCTTTCAGCCGGTTGGCCAGCTGTTCGGCGGGGCCCTGCTCCTCCAGGCAGAGCAATGGTTGCAGGGCCGGGTCGGCCTCCTCGACGACGAGCCATCCACCCGGCCGGAGCACCGAGACCATGGCGGCGAGTGCCTCGTCCCGCCGGGGCACGTGCACCAGGACCAACCGGGCGTGGATCAGGTCGAACGGCCCGTCGGGCGGCGGGTCCAGGCCGACGTCGTGACGCAGGACCCGCAGGTTCGGCCGGCGAGGGGCAACGCCGAGCCAGGCGGGATCGACGTCGGTGGCCAGGACCTCGCCGTCGCGACCGGTCTGCTGGGCCAGCCAGTCGGGCACGCTGGGGCCGCCGGCACCGACCTCCCAGACCCGCCAGCCCGGCCCCAGCCCGAGTGCGGTCAGGTGCCGGAAGGTCGACGGATCGAACAGGGTCGCCAGGGCGCCGAGTCGCTGCCCGGCCTCGGCCTGCTGGTTGTCCAGCAGGTACCCCTCGTCGGCCGCCACACCGCCATCGTCGTCGCAGCCATCACCCGCCGTCGACCCGTCAACGCCCGATCGGCGCCGTCCTCGCTCGGGTGAGCCGCACGAGGTCGGCCGGGGGCAGTTCCACCTGCAGCCCGCGCTTGCCTGCGCTGACCATCACCGTCGTGAAGTCCAGCGCCGAGTCGTCGACGACGGTCGGCAGCGCCTTCTTCTGGCCCAGCGGGCTGATCCCGCCGAGCACGTAGCCCGTCGTCCGCTCGGCGTCCGCCGGCTCGGCCATCGCAGCCTTCCGGCCGCCGGCCGCGGCGGCCAGCGCCTTGAGGTCGAGCGTGCCGCTCACCGGGACGACGGCCACGGTGAGGACGCCGTCGACCCGCGCGACCAGCGTCTTGAACACCTGCCGCGGATCGGCCCCGAGAGCGGCGACCGCCGCTTCACCGTGTCCTAGATCGGTCGGGTGCTCGGGGTCGTACGGGTGGAGGGTGTGCGGCACCCTGGCCTTCTCGAGCACCCGCACCGCCGGGGTTGCCGCCACGGCGCCGCAGACTAGCGGGGACGTCGACGGCGCGCGGGGGCCGGGAATGCCCGCCGTCCCCGGCGGGGTTGCACCGGCCGTGACCAGCACCGTCTCGAGCGCCCGTCCCCGGGTCGCGCACCGTCGGCCCCCGGGCCGGTCGGATGCGGCGCGGCTAGGATCGACCGACGGGGTGTCCCGCATCCGGGGACCCCAGAGAGGACGGTCGGTGCCTGAGCAGACCGCGGACCAGACGCCCGAGGACATCGGGGGGAGCGCCGCCGAGGCGGTCCCCGTGGAGGTGCCCGAGGCCCGCGAGGGCGGCAGCCGGACCGAGCTGGCCGAGACCCGCGCCGAGCGGGACGCCCGCTTCGAGCGCGACGCCCTACCCTTCCTCGACCAGCTGTACCCGGCCGCGCTGCGGATGACCCGCAACCCCGCCGACGCCGAGGACCTGGTCCAGGAGACGTTCGTGAAGGCGTACTCCGCCTTCCACCAGTTCGCCGAGGGCACCAACCTCAAGGCGTGGCTGTACCGGATCCTGACCAACACCTACATCAACAGCTACCGCAAGAAGCAGCGGCAGCCGCAGCAGTACCCCACCGACCAGGTCCAGGACTGGCAGCTCTACGCGGCCGAGGAGCACAGCTCCAGCGGTCTGCGGTCGGCCGAGATCGAGGCGCTGGACCACCTGCCGGACTCCGACATCAAGGAGGCCCTCCAGCAGCTGCCCGAGGACTTCCGGCTCGCCGTGTACCTGGCGGACGTGGAGGGCTTCGCCTACAAGGAGATCGCCGAGATCATGGGCACGCCCATCGGCACGGTGATGTCCCGTCTGCACCGCGGCCGACGGGGGCTGCAGAAGCTGCTGGCCGACTACGCCCGTGAGCGCGGATTCGTCCGCGCCGGAGCCGGTGAGGAGGCGAGCCACTGATGGGCGACGACGCTCCCCAGTCCGGCGAGCCGATCGAGATCAACTCCTGCGACGACGTCCTCTCGCACGTCTTCGAGTTCCTCGACCACGAGACCGACGACGCCCGTCGCGCCGTGATCGCCGAGCACCTCGAGGACTGCTCGTCCTGCCTGCGGGAGTTCGGCATCGAGCAGGAGTTCAAGGCGCTGGTCCGGCGCCGGTGCGGGGGCGACGTCCCACCACCCTCGCTGCGCGAGCGGATCAAGCTGCAGCTGACCACCGTCTCCTTCGAGGAGGACGGCACGCAGATCAGCGTCGAGCGGGTCACCCACACGATCAGCACCGAGCGCGAGACCCCCGCCTAATCGCCGAACGAGCAGAGCCCCGGACCGCCGTAGCGGTGCGGGGCTCTTGTCTCGCTTACGGCCCCGTCCCGGGTCCCGCCCTGAGCTTGCGAAGGGTGGGGAGGACGGGGTCCTTTCTCAAGCGTTGGGCCGCTTGCCGTGGTTGGCGCCGTTCTTCTTGCGAGAGCGACGCTTGCGTCCGCGCTTGGACATCGCTGCCCTCCTCTCGACCTACCTGATGGTGCTCAGACCGTGGGTCTCGCGGGCCGGGATGAGCGCACGTATCGTGCGCGGCGTCACCGGGCCCACCAAGCTGACCCGGTAAGCCTCTCACGGGGCGGTCCGGCTCCCGTCACGTGTCGTGGCGCCGGTCGGGGGAACGCAGGAGGGACACCCGTGCCACAGCTGGGTATCGAGAGCGTGCTGGTCGCCGGGCGCGGGCCGGCGGCGTGCGCGGTCATCGCGGCCTGCGCCCGCCGGGGTGTGAAGACGGTCGCCGTCCACTCGGAGGCCGAGCGCCACGCGCGGCACGTGCGGCTGGCCGACGACGCGCTGGTGCTCGGTCCGCCGCCCGCGGCGGAGTCGTACCTGGCGGTCGACCGCATCGTGGAGGCCGCGCGCCGCAGTGGCGCCGCCGCCGTCCTCCCCGTGCCTCCGGCGCTCGCGGGCAACGCCCGGCTGGCCGCGGCGGTGGTCGACGCCGGCCTGCGCTGGATCGGTCCCGACGCCGACGTGCTGGAGCGGCTGGGCGGTGACGGTGTCGAGCCGGCCAGCGAGCGCGGTCTCCTCGGCTGGGTGACCGCTCAGGGTCTGCGGTTCGCGACGCCGGTGATCCGCGACCGCGCCGCGGGCATCGCACGCGTCTCCTGGACTCCGGAGGACTGGCCCGCCGACGGCGACCCCCAGCTGCCCGCGGCGTCGCGGCGGCTCGCCGAGGTGGGCTGGCGCGGTCTGGTCACCGTCGGCATCTCGCCCGACGGAGAGCTGGCCGAGGTCGCCGCGGGGTTCTCCCTGGACATGGCCGTGCTGGAGCGTGCGCACGGCGTCGACGCCGTCGAGCTGGCGCTGCGCAGCGCCGCCGGCAACGGGTCCCACGGGACCGAGCCCGCGAGCCGACCCCCGCGCCCCGCGGTCACCGTCCAGCTGCGCGCCGGGCTCCCTCCGGGTACTCCCGGCACGGTCACCGGCCGCATCCCGGGTTCGGGCCCGTTGGCCGCGCCCGGCGCCGACGTGGAGCTCGTCGCCGTCAGCGGCTACGACCCGGGCGACCGGCTGGACGGCTGGTACGACGCGCTGCTGGCAACGGTGAGCGCCGCGGCGCCGGACACCGCCACCGCAGCGCGGGCGGCCTCGGACGTGCTGTCGGGGCTGGACGACGTCGGTGTCCCGCACGACGGCGCGGAGGTGCGTGAGGTGCTCGGCCGACTCGCCGGCGCGGATTCGGTGCCTGGCCTCTGACCTGCGTGCTTGGATGACTCCCGGCGGGGAGGGCGACGTCGAGGAGGAGGCCCGTGGCGGTCGAGGAGATCCACGCGGAGATGGTCTCCAGCGTCTGGAAGGTCCTCGTCGAGCCGGGCGCGCGGGTCGTCGCGGGTGACACGTTGGTCATCCTCGAGTCGATGAAGATGGAGATTCCCGTCCTCACCGAGAGCGCCGGCACGGTGCAGGAGCTGCACGTGGTCGAGGGAGAGGTCCTCCAAGAGGGCGACCTCATCGCCACCGTCGTCGGGTGAGGCCCCGTCCAGAGGCTCGCCCCGAGCCTGCGAGGGGTGAGGAGGACGGGGTCCTTCATTAGAGGTCGAGGACGTACACCAACAGGTCGATGCCGGGCGCAGGCGACCAGTCCCGCTCCGGCAGCCGGGTGAAGCCCAGTCGCCGGTAGAGCCGGTGCGCCGCGGTCATCCGCGGGTCGGTCGACAGGACCATCCGGCGCTTGCCGGCCGCCCGCGCGCGGTCGAGGCAGGTGGTGACCAGCAGTTCGCCGACCCCGCGGCCCCGCACGGCGGGGTCCACGACGAGCATGCGGAAGGCTGCCTCGTCGTCGGACTCGGTGATCTCACCGAAGTCGCCGTCCAGCACGAGCGCGACGCTGCCCACCACGCGACCGGACCCGTCACGGGCGACCATCAGCTCGGAGCGGGAGGCCCGCCCGGCGACGTCGGCCAGCTGGGGGGTGTAGCCGGGGGAGGCCAGGCCGCCGTCGACGTAGACGCCCACGGTGAGCTCCGCGATGCGGTCGAAGTCCTCCGGCCGGGCGGGCTCCACGGACACGGTCGGTGCGTCGGCGCTCTGGACCACGGGAGAGAGCCTATGCACCGGGCCCGCCTAGGCTCGGCGCCGATGAGCAGTCTCAGCGAGCGCCTGACCCGTGGCTCGGCGTCCAGTCCCTCGCAGGTCGATCACGCGCGGCGGCTGGTCGCGGACTGGCAACTGCTGGCCGACCTGGCGTTCGCGGACCTGACGCTGTGGGTGCCGCTGCCGGCCGGCACGTGGTGGTGCGTCGCCCAGGTGCGGCCGCTGACGGCTCCCACCAGCCGGCCCGAGGACCTCGTGGGCACCGAGGTGGGCGGGGCGATCGCCGATCCGTTCGTCACCGCGCACCGGGAGGGCCGGCCGATCACCGAGGGCGAGCCCGACTGGTCGGGACCGGCCCCGCGCCGGCGGGAGGTGATCCCGGTGCGGCACGACGGCGTCGTCGTCGCGGTGCTGTCGAAGGAGACCAACCTCGCCGTCACCCGGTCGCCGTCCACCCTGGAGCTGACCTACCTGGACATCGCCGCGGAGCTCTGCCTGATGGTGTCGGCCGGCACCTTCCCGCCGCAGAAGCTGCAGGACGCCGAGATGAGCCCCCGTGTGGGCGACGGCCTGGTCCGCCTCGACGGGGCGGGGCGGGCGGTCTACGCGAGCCCGAACGCCCTGTCGGCCTACCGCCGGATCGGCGTGGAGAACGACCTCGCCGGCGCCGAGCTCGCCGAGCTGACCCGCGGCGCGTCCGCCGACCGGGTGGCCGGCGAGGCGGCCGCGGCCGGCATCCGGGCCGCGGTCTCCGGCCGGTTCCCCGACCCCATGGACGTCGAAGGGCCGAGCGCGACGATGCTCGTCCGGGCCCTGCCGCTGCAGGCGCCCGGTGGCGAGGCGGGGGCGCTGGTGCTGGTCCGGGACGTCACCGACGTGCGCCGGCGGGACCGGGCGCTGCTCACCAAGGACGCCACGATCCGCGAGATCCATCACCGGGTGAAGAACAACCTGCAGACGGTGGCGGCGCTGCTGCGGCTCCAGGCCCGGCGGATGACCGAGCCGGCGGCCCGCGCGGCGCTGGAGGAGTCGGTCCGCCGGGTGGCGTCGATCGCCGTGGTGCACGAGACCCTGGCCGGCAGCCGCGAGGACGTCGTCGACGTGGACGACGTCCTCGACCAGGTGCTGCCGATGCTGGGCGACCTGGCCTCGATCGGCCCCGCCGCCCGCACCGGCCGCACGGGGTCGTTCGGCGAGCTGCCGGCGGCCGTCGCGACGCCGCTCGTGCTCGCGTTGACCGAGCTGCTGCACAACGCCGCCGAGCATGCCTTCCCCGAGGGGGAGGCGGGCACCATCGAGCTGGTGGCGGAGCGGTCGGGCGACGACCTCGTCGTCCGGGTGCGGGACGACGGTCGCGGTCTTCCCGAGGGCTTCGACCCGGCCGGCAGCGACGGCCTCGGGCTGCAGATCGTGCGCACCCTGGTCACCACCGAGTTGGGCGGGGCACTCGCCATGGGCCGCCCGGAGGGCCGGTCCGGCACCGAGGTGGTGCTGACCATCCCCGGAGCCGGCAAGGCACGGAGGTAGGTAGGAGCAGGCCAGGCGAGGCAGTGTTTTGTCGCGCCGAGTGGGGCCCGGAGGGTCCCGCGCAGGGGCGACTCAGCGGCTCAACGACACAGGGGAACGGCACCTGGCCGCGGTGCGGTCCGGAGGACCGCAATGTGATCGCGGTGTCGTCCGGTAGGACGACGATCAACAGAGCCGAGGCCGGCCCGGGAAATCCCGGACCGGCCTCGTGGCGATCGATGGTGCCGTCGTGCAGATGCGCTCCGGGGAGTCCCCGGTGCGTCGGTGGTGCTCCGGATCAGGCGGTGCGCACCCGGGTCCGAGCCTGACGGCGCTTGAGCGCGCGTCGCTCGTCCTCGGACAGGCCACCCCAGACGCCGGAGTCCTGGCCCGAGCTGAGGGCCCAGTCCAGGCACGCCTGCACCGCCGGGCAGCGCCGGCACACGGCCTTCGCCTGCTCGATCTGGACGAGAGCCGGGCCGGTCGTCCCGATGGGGAAGAACAGCTCAGGGTCCTCGTCCCGGCAGAGCGCGCGGTGGCGCCAGTCCATGGCTTCGTACTCCTCGGTGTCGTCTTCGGTGTGGTGCTCCAGTCGCCGACCTCGGACCGCGGTGACAGGGCCGACACCGGTTGCCCAGCGCTGTGGCTCAGCGACTTTCGTGCTTGCTCACCGGCACGGTGTTGTTACCGGCGAGTTGCGTACTCCCGCGATGTTTTCACGTGAAGGACGCCTGTCAAGCAGATCGAGGCCGTCGTTGGACCCCTCGTGAGCAACCTCACCACGGGCGTGCTAGGTGCGCCACTCGACCGAACCACACGCCGTGCCCGGCCGTTGACAAACCCGCCCCGACCTGCGTGAGAGGGGTCAGAGCACGACCCGCAGAGCGGCCGGGACGTGGCGCACGCGGAGGCCGGTCGCCGTCCCGAGGTGGTCACCGTCGACCTGCCAGCCCTGAGGCCGGCTCGCGGTCAGGGTCAGCTCCTCCAAATCGTGCAGGCGGTGCACGCCCCGACCCCGGGCGTCCGGCTCGCGGGCCAGGGTCTGGCGCACCGTGTGCAGCATCCGCAGCGGGCCCATGCGGCCCAGCGCGAAGACGTCGAGCCCGGTGTCGAACGAGGCCTCGGGTGAGGGGTTGACCGGGCGGGCGCCCAGGTAGGTCCACGGGCTGATGTTGGAGACGAGGCAGAGGAAGAGCTCCTCGAGCGGCGGCCGCCCGGGCACGCGGAGGGTCATGGCGGGCCGGCGGCGCTCACGGCCGAGCAGGAACGCCGCCGTCGCCTCCTTCACGTAGAGCGCGCCGGTGGAGCGCCGGCCGCGCGCCCGCCGGGCCTCGACGCGGGCGATGACGTCGGCGTCGAAGCCGAGGCCGGCGGCGAAGACGAACCACCGGGGCGTGGTCCAGTCGCCCTCGTGCGCGGCGGCGTCGGCGTCCGCGACGACCGCGGCGGGGCCGGGGGCGACGCCGGAGACGGGGGCCGTGCTCGTCCCGCTCGCGCTCGCCGTCCCGAGGGACACCAGCCGGGTCCGGCCGGCGCGCAGCGACTCCAGGATCTCGGCGGTCGCCTCGACCGGGTCGCGGGACCGGCCCAGTGCCCGCGAGAAGACGTTGGTGGATCCGCCGGGCACGACCGCGAGCATCGGCAGGTGCGGCCCGGGGCCGTTCTGCAGGATGCCGTTGACGACCTCGTTCACGGTGCCGTCACCGCCGACGGACACCACCAGGTCGATGTCCTCGGCGGCCGCCTGGGCGCCCAGCTCCCGCCCGTGACCGCGGTGGCTGGTCTCGACGACGTCGAGCTTCAGTTCGCTGGCGAGGGCGCCGACCAGGACGTCGCGCATCTTGGCGGTCGTCGTGGTCGCCGCGGGGTTCACGACCACGAGCGCGCGCATCCCCGAAGGCTAACCACGGGGAAGGGAAATCATGCGTAGGCGGACGGGTTCGGAGACCACCATGGTCCCGGTGGCCTCCCGCGTAATCTCGCGCCCGTGACGGAGGACGGCGGGAAGGAGCCCCGGCGGTCGGGACGGCTGTCGGCGCGGCTGTTCGGCGAGACGGCGGAGGCGGGTCCGCCTCGTCCGGAGCGCGCGCGGCCGCCGGTGCCGCGGTCGCTCCGCCTCGCCGCGCTGCTCGTCGGGGTGGAGGCCGCGGGGGTCGCCGTTGGCGCGGGACTCTGGCTCTGGCTGACTCTCACGAGCACCCCGGACAGCATGGCCCGGGCGCTCGCCGAGGTGGTGATCATCGCTCTCGTCGCGGCGGGGCTCGCGGTGGCGGCGAGGGGTCTGGCACGGGCCGCCGGCTGGGCGCGCGGCCCGGTGATCGCGGCGCAGGTCTTCTTCGGCCTGTCGGGCTTCGTCGCGGCGTTCGAGGCCGAGCGCCCGGAGATCGGGGTCCCGCTGCTGGTGCTGGTGGCCGCCGAGCTGTACCTGCTGGCCACGCCCGAGTCGCGGCTGGCCTACCTGGAGCGGGGCGTCACACGAGGTCGATGACGTCGGCGATCGAGTCGCAGATCCGGCTGGGCCGGAACGGGAAGCGCGGGACGTCGGCGGCGGCGGTCGAGCCGGAGAGCACCAGCACGGTCTCCAGCCCGGCCTCGATGCCGGCCACGACGTCGGTGTCCATGCGGTCGCCCACCATGATCGTGGACTCCGAGTGGGCCTCGATCCGGTTCATCGCGCTGCGGAACATCATCGGGTTGGGCTTGCCCACGAAGTAGGGCTCCGCGCCGGTCGCCCGGGTGATCATCGCCGCGACCGAACCGGTGGCCGGCAGCGGCCCCTCCGGTGAGGGCCCGGTGACGTCGGGGTTGGTCGCGATGAACCGCGCCCCGCGCCCGATCAGCCGGATGGCGCGGGTGATCGCCTCGAACGAGTACGTCCGGGTCTCGCCCAGGACGACGTAGTCGGGATCGGTGTCGGTGAGCGTGTAGCCCACCTCGTAGAGCGCGGTGGTCAGGCCGGCCTCGCCGATCACGTAGGCCGAGCCCGCAGGGAGCTGCGTGTGCAGGAAGTCCGCCGTCGCCAGGGCCGAGGTCCAGATCGACTCCTCCGGCACCGGCAGACCGCTGCGGGCCAGCCTGGCGGCCAGGTCGCGCGGGGTGAAGATCGAGTTGTTGGTCAGCACGAGGAAGCGGCGCTGCTTCTCCACGAGCCGGTCGAGGAACTCCGCGGCACCCGGCAGCGCCTTCTCCTCGTGCACCAGGACGCCGTCCATGTCGGTCAGCCAGCACTCCGGCGCCGTGCGTTCGGTGGTCACGCCGGGGTCCTCCGGTTCTGGGCGAAGCTAGTCAGCGCGTCGTCGGTGAGGCGGAACACCGTCCACTCGTCCAGGGGTAGAGCGCCGGCTGCCTTGTAGAAGTCGATCGACGGCGTGTTCCAGTCGAGCACCGCCCACTCCAGCCGGTTGTAGCCCCGCTCGACGCAGACCTCCGCCAGCGTGCGCAGGAGCTCCCGCCCTAGACCGGTGCCGCGGTGGCCGGGCGAGACGTACAGGTCCTCGAGGTAGATGCCGTGGGTGCCCCGCCAGGTGGAGAAGTTTAGGAACCACAGCGCGATCCCGACGACCTCGCCGTCCGCCACCGCAACGTGCCCGAACAGGGCCGGGAAGTCGCCGAACAGGACGCCGGTCAGCTGCTCCTCGGTCAGTCGCACCTCGTGCAGCGCCCGCTCGTACTCGGCCAGCTCGCGGACGAGGGCGACCACGGCGGGGACGTCGTCCGGCCGGACGGGCCGCACGGTCATGACAGGGCCTCCTTGAGCCGATCCGGCAGCAGCCGGGCCAGCGGCGAGACGATCGGCAGCAGCACCGGGGCGAGCAGGTATCCGTAGGCCATCGCGATGCCGGTCCACACCGGGCTGATCACCAGGCCGATCACGATCACCACCGCGGTCGCGACGAGCGCGTACGGCCGGTTGCTCTTCGGGCTGACGAGGGACCGGAACGACCGGAAGCGGATGTTGCTGACCATCAGCAGCGCCGGGACGACGACGACCAGCAGCACCCACAGCCGGTCGCGGCCCTGCATCTGGTCGCCGAAGGCGAACACCGACGCGATCACCACGCCGGCCGCCCCGGGACTGGGCATGCCGATGAAGTAGCGCTTGTCGGCCGTCGGGTCGATCGTGGTGTTGAACCGGGCCAGCCGGATCGCCGCGCAGGCGACCCACAGGAAGCAGGCCACCCAGCCCAGCGGGTCCCACCCGTCGCGGCCCTGCGAGAACAGCGTGAAGGCGAGCAGCGCCGGGGCCAGACCGAATGAGACCAGGTCGGCCAGCGAGTCGAACTGCAGGCCGAACGGCGTCACGGCGCCGACCATCCGGGCGACGGCGCCGTCGGTGATGTCGAAGACCACCGACAGCCCGATCAGGACGGCGGCGAGGCTGTACTGACCGCGGATCGACACCAGGATCGCGCCGAAGCCGCACATCATGTTGGCCAGGGTGAACAGGCTCGGCAGGGTGGCCAGCGCCCGGCGGCGGGTGCTGCGGACCGACCCCCGGACGAACTCGACCGTGGTCGTGCGGCGGATCGGGGGCATCGACGGCACCCTCAGCCGGCGGGCCAGCGCGCGATGACGGTCTCGCCGCCCCGCACCCGCTGGCCCTTCGTGACGGTGACCGTGCACTCGCGCGGGACGAACACGTCCATCCGCGAGCCGAACTTCATCAGGCCCATCCGCTGTCCGGTCTCCAGGCGCTGACCGGGCCCGGTGCGGGTCACGATCCGGCGGGCGAGGACACCCACGATCTGCCGGAAGACCACGGTGCGGGCGGTGAGGCCCTCGTTATCGCGCAGCCAGAGCTCGCTGCGCTCGTTCCGGTGCGCGGACTCCTTGCGGTACGCGGCCAGGAAGCTGCCCCTGCGGTAGGAGCTCTCGACCACCTCGCCGCGGTAGGGCGACCGGTTGACGTGCACGTCGACGACGGAGAGGAACACGCTGACCTGCTGCCAGCCGCCCTCGGGGGCCGGCTCAGGAGCGACGCCCTCCTGCGGCTCCCCGGCGACCATGACCACGCCGTCGGCGGGGGACAGGACCTCGTCCGGATCCGGCGGGACCGCGTCGCAGCGCCGGTCGGGATCGCGGAAGAACAGCGTCATGTAGGCCGACAGGCCCAGCATGGGGACGGCGAGCCACCGTCGTCCAGCCACGGCCGCCAGAGCGGCGGGTGCGAGGGGTCCGGTGATGAAAGGCCACCCGGCCCGGTCGATGCGCATGGTGGCCAAACGTTACCGGCCGCCTCCGGGCTCAGTTCGGACGTGCGGGCGGGAGGGCCGACGAGGCGAGGTCGGGGTCGGCCCCGTGCTGCGTCGTCCGGCCTCGGGGCGGTCCGCCGTACCAGTCGAGGCACACCATCGTCGCGTCGTCGCGCAGGTTGCCGTCCGTCGCGCGGAGGACCGCGGCACCGAGTTCGTGGACCACCTCACGGGGGTGCAGGTCAGCGCTGCCGGCCAGCGCCGCGGCCACGTCGAGCGAAGCGGCGTTGCGCTCGAGCATTCCGTCGGTCAGGAACACGATCCGGTCGCCGGGCTCGAGGGGGAACGGCTGCACCTCGAACGACTTGCCCGGGAGCACGCCGAACGGGGGCTCGATACCGAGCTGGATCTCCTCCACCCGGCCCTCGCGGAGCCGGAGCGGCAGGGTGTGGCCGGCGTTGACGATGCCGGCGGCGCCGCTGTGCAGATCCACGCGCAGCAGCTGACCGGTGACGAAATCGCCGGGAGCCGAGTTCTCGGCGAGCGAGTCGTTGGCGTAGCGCGCCTGCTCGGCCAGGTCGAGGCCCTTCCGCCGGCCGTTGCGCAGGCTGCTGACCAGCAGGGTCGCCAGCAGGGCCGCCGCCACCTGGTGGCCCACGGCGTCGGTGATCGACACCTGGAGGTAGTTGCGGTCGAGGGTGTAGTCGAAGGTGTCGCCGCCCACCGAGCTGGCCGGCTCCAGCCACCCGGCGAGGGTGAACTGACCTCCCTCGCACGTGTAGGAGGCCGGCAGCAGGCGGCGCTGGATCTCGGCGGCCAGGAGGAACGGCGTCGAGCGCTGCCCCCACTCGAAGACGTCGGTGTGGCGGCGGGCGGCGATCACGACGTAGGCGAGGGCGTGCGCGGCGCTGCTGATGTCGGCGACCTCCTCCGCCGAGGGGTAGCGGGGCAGCACCAGCTCGAGCAGGCCGATGGCGTCCCCTCGGTCGGTGACCGGCACGAGTATCCGGGCGCCACCCTCGACCCGCTGGACATCGGGGTTCTGGGTGCGCAGCACCTGTTCGTAGGCGGTGTCGGCGAGCGGCAGCGTCTCGGCCTGCTCGGCTCCGTGGCTGCGGGCACCGACGACCCGGTCCGAGGAGGTCAGCCGGACGACGGCCCGCCCGCTGAAGTCCGCGATCAGCAGGGTCACCGCGCGGGCGTCGACCATCTCGCCCAGTGCCGCGGCGACGGCCTCCACGGCGTCAATGGGAGCTGCGGACTCCACTTTCTCCAGCAGCGCGCCGACGTCCAACATGGAACCTTCCGACCGGCGCATGGGCAGACCCTAGGCGCATGCGCCGCTCAGCCTGGTTCTCGAGTTCCTTGGAGATGGCAACGCTGCCGGGCCGCCCCTGTGGGTGGCCCGGCAGCGCCGGGACGGGGTCCTTTCTCAGGCGGCTGCCTTGGTCTCCCAGAAGATCCGGTCGATCTCGGCGATGTAGTCGAGGAGCTTCTGCCCCTCCGCCGGGTCCATGCTGCCCTTGCCCCCGGCCGCACCGGCCTGCTTGGTGGCCTTGTTGAACAGCTCGTGCAGCTGCGGGTACTTCTCGAAGTGCGGGGGCTTGAAGTAGTCGGTCCAGAGCACCCACAGGTGGTGCTTCACCAGGTCGGAGCGCTGCTCCTTGATCAGGACGGCGCGCTGGCGGAAGACCGGGTCCTCGTTGCCCTGGTACTTCTCCTGGATGGCCTTGACGGACTCCGCCTCGATGCGGGCCTGGGCCGGGTCGTACACGCCGCAGGGGAGGTCGCAGTGCGCGGTGGCCTCCATCACCTGGAACATGCGGGCGGAGAACATGCGGGTCAGACGCATGGAGTTGCCTCCGGATGTCGTGGGGTGGGTCGTCTGCGACCCTACTCGCGGTGATCAGGGGCGACAGCGCGGGAGATGCCGGGGCAGGGCCGGTCCCGGAGGTCAGCGCCTGGGTGCTCGTCCGCGTGACCGGGCCGTCCATGTCGCCGACGGTCCGCTCGGGTGACCGGCTGCTCGTCCGCCGCGTGCGCGGCCGGCCGGTGCGGCCGGGTGTCGTGGTCCTCGCCCGTTTCCCTGCCCGCCCGGACCTGCTCGTGGTCAAGCGGGTGCGGCGCGCGGTGGCCGGCGGCCACTGGGTCGAGGGCGACAACCCGTTCGTCACCGACGACAGCCGGGCATTCGGCCCCGCCGAGGTCGTCGGCCGCGTCGTCGGCCGGCTCTGGCCCCGCCCGGGCAGGCTGCCGGGCCGGCAGCAGGAATAGGCTGCCGGGACCATGAGCGGCAGCACGGGTACGGGGAGCGACGACGGGGCCGACCGCTTCGCCGACGACCCCGCGTTCGCGGTGCACGAGGGCGGCAAGCTCTCGGTGACCCCGACCCGCTCGATCGACTCGATCGCCGACCTCGCCCTCACCTACACGCCGGGCGTGGCCCGGGTCTCCAGCGCGATCGCCGCCGAGCCCGAGCTGGCACGGAGATTCACCTGGGCTCCCCGGGTGGTCGCGGTCGTCTCCGACGGCACGGCGGTGCTGGGGCTCGGGAACATCGGCCCGGTCGCGTCGCTGCCGGTCATGGAGGGCAAGGCCTGCCTGTTCAAGGAGTTCGGGGGCCTGGACGCCGTCCCCATCGTCCTGGACACCACCGACGTCGACACGATCGTGGAGACCGTCGCGGCGATCGCGCCGTCCTTCGGCGGGATCAACCTGGAGGACATCAGCGCCCCCCGCTGCTTCGAGATCGAGGAACGTCTGCGCGAGCGGCTGTCGATCCCGGTCATGCACGACGACCAGCACGGGACGGCGATCGTCGTCCTGGCCGCGCTGCGCAACGCCGCCAAGGTCGTCGGCCGGCCGATCAGCGACCTACGGGTCGTCGTGTCCGGCGCCGGGGCGGCGGGCGTGGCCTGTACGAAAATCCTGCTGGAGGCCGGTGTCGGTGACATCGCGGTGGCCGACTCGCAGGGCATCCTGCACTCCGGCCGCGAGGGCCTGACGCAGATCAAGCAGTGGCTGGTCGACAGCACCAACGAGGCCGGCTACGCGGGGACGATCGTGGGCGCGCTCGAGGGCGCCGATGTCTACCTGGGCCTCTCCGGGGGGACGGTGCCGGAGTCGGCGATCGCGTCGATGGCTGCCGACGGCATCGTCTTCTCCCTGGCCAACCCGACGCCCGAGGTGGACCCCGACATGGCGGCGAAGTACGCGGCCGTCGTCGCGACCGGCCGGAGCGACCTGCCGAACCAGATCAACAACGTGCTCGCGTTCCCCGGCATCTTCCGCGGCGCCATCGACGCCGGTGCCACGAGCATCACCGAGGAGATGAAGCAGGCGGCGGCCGCCGCGATCGCCGACGTCGTCGGCGACGACGTGCGGGCCGATTACGTGGTGCCCAGCCCGCTCGACCGGCGGGTGGCCGAGGCCGTCGCGGCCGCCGTGGGCGAGTGCGCACGCCGGGAGGGCGTCACCGGCTAGGCCGGTAGATCTGGGAGAGGACGCCGGCCAGCAGCCGCTCGGCCACCGGCCGGGGGAGCGCCGAGACGAGCGCGTGCACGGGGGCCATGCGCTCCGGGAGCCGTCCGCCGCCGACGCCGGCCAGCTCGAGCAGACCCTCGACCTCGGCCACCGTGAGTGCCGCCGGGTCGATGGTGGCCGCGGCGGCCACCAGCTCGGGATCGGCGACCGGCGCGGGAAGCTCCGCGGCGGCCTTCGCGGCGTCCCGGAGGTCGTCGAGCAGCGCGTCCACCCGCCTGGCCGTCGCCCCGGTCACCGTCAGGTGCAGCGTGGCCGGCAGGTTCCCGCCGGGTTGGGCGAACGGCGGCTGAGGCTGGAGCAGCCAGCCCCGGGCGGTCATCTCGTCGGCGAGGTTGAGCACGTCCACCCCGTCCGGGCCGTCCTGGGCGAGCGCGACGAGGGTCGCGACCGGCCGGCCCACCACCCGGACCCCGGGGACGGTCCCGGCACCGGTCACCAGCCGCACCGTCGCGTCGTGCGCCGTCCGCGCCAGCTCCCGGTAGCCGTCGGTGCCGAGCAGCCGGTGCACCGCCCAGGCCGCGGCCATCGCGCCCGCCGGGCGGGTTCCGGCCAGCGTGGGGTTCACCACCGGGTAGCCCGGCCAGCCGGCGGTGGAGAACCAGTGCCCGTGGCGGTACTCCGGAGTGGCCGTGAGCAGCACCGAGACGCCCTTGGGTGCGTAGCCGTATTTGTGCAGGTCGACCGACAGCGACGTGACACCCGGCACGGACAGGTCGAACGACTCCGGGACGTCGTCGAGGAACGGCAGCACCCACCCGCCGATGCACGCGTCGACGTGGCACGGGACGCCGGCGGCCGCGGCGAGGGCGGCGACCTCGCCGACCGGGTCGAGGACGCCGTGCGGGTAGGACGGCGCGCTGACCACCACCAGCGCGGCCCGCTCGTCGAGGAGCTCGCCGACCGCGGCCGCGTCGGCGCGGCAGGACTCCGGGTCGACCGGGACGTCGACGACCTCCAGATCGAACAGGTGCGCGGCCTTCCGGAACGCCGCGTGCGCGGTGACCGGCAGCAGGAGCCGGGGGACCCCCTGCCCGCCGTCCGCCCGCCACCGCTCGCGGGCGGCCAGCACCGCGAGCAGGCAGCTCTCCGTACCGCCGCTGGTGAGGGTGCCGACGGCGTCGGGGCCCCCGCCCAGCAGTCCTAGGGCGGCCGCGACGAGGTCGTTCTCGATGCGGGCCACGCTGGGGAACGCCGTCGGGTCGAGGGCGTTGGTCCACTGGAACGCGGCCTGCGCCGCGGCGGCCAGGTCGTCGAGATCGGCGCGGCCGGAGTCGTAGACGTACGCCATCGTCGCGCCGCCGTGGGTGGGCACGTCGCCGCCCTGCAGGGCGGTCAGCTCGGTGAGGACCTGCTCGGGAGTCACGCGGGGACCTCCTGGGTCGGTACGGCATCGAGCCGGTAGCGGGCAAGCACCGGCAGGCTGGCCAGCACCAGCACGGCCGGGACGACGCTGAACCCCAGGCGCACGGCGAGGACGGCGGCATCGGACTGGGCGACGGCCTCGTCGCCGGTGGACGAGACGTACCCGGCCGCGGCGAGCAGGAGGCCGAGCAGCCCGGGCCCGATCGCCAGGCCGAGGGTCTCCGCCGCCGTCCAGACACCGGTGAACACCCCGGCACGGCGCTCACCGGACGCCGCCTCGTCGGCCGCGATCACGTCGGGCAGCATGGCCAGCGGGAACATCTGCATGCCGGCGTAGCCGATGCCGACCAGGACGACCAGCAGGATCGCGAGGCCGGTGCCGCCGTGCGGGACCACGGCCAGCAGCGCGGCCGCGACCACGAAGACCGACGACGAGGCCAGCAGGCCGGTGCGCTTGCCGAGGCGGCGGCTCACCTTCAGCCACAACGGCATGACCAGGATGGCGGGCCCGACCAGGGCGCCGAACAGCACCGAGCCGGCGGCCGGGTCGTCGAGCACCTGGCGCGAGTAGTAGGGCACCCCGGCGAGCATGACGCCGATGCCGAGCGCCTGGACGACGAAGCCCACCAGCAGGACCCGGAAGGTCCTCGAGGCCCACGCCAGCCGGACGGTGGCGCTGAGCCGGCCGTCGCTGCGCACCCGGGTGAGAGTGGGCGCCGACCGCGTCCCGGCGACCGCCCCGAGCATGCCCAGCGCGAGCAGCAGCGCGACGAACACCGCCATGACCACGTAACCGCCGCGGTCGCCGCCGAAGGCGTCGACCACCACCGGGGCGCCCGCGCCGGCCAGCAGGATGCCCAGCGCCAGCGCGGCCACCCGCCAGGACATCAGCGTCGACCGCTCGCCCGGGTCGTCGGTGATCTCCGCGGGCTGGGCGACGTAGGGCACCTGGAAGCACCCGTACGCGGTGGCCGCCAGCAGGAAGGCCACCGCCACCCAGCCGGCTGCCAGGCCCGGCGGGGCGCCGGGCCCCACGAAGATCAGCACGAACAGCAGCGGCAGCGTGACCCCGCCGGCCAGCATCCACGGCCGGCGCGGGCCCCACCGGCTCTCCGTGCGGTCCGACCGGCTGCCGATCCACGGGTTCAGGACGACGTCCCAGGCCTTCGGCGCGAACACCACGAGCCCGGCGATCCCGGCGGCCACGCCGAGGACGTCGGTCAGGTAGTAGAGCAGCAGCAGGCCCGGGACGGTGCCGAACGCCGCCGTCCCGATCGAGCCCAGCGCGTAGCCGAGGTGCACGCCCCGCGTCAGCCGCGGGGCAGGGGAGACGGCGGTCACGGCGCAGAACCGTAACCGTTCGCGTCCCCACCGATCGGCCCCTGCAGGGGCCCGCCGCGAGCGTGCGAGCGGTGGGGGGCAGGGGCGCCTCTTTCAGTCGCCCTTGACGTTGACCAACTGCCGCAGCGTGTGGCGGACGTCCACCAGGTCCTTCGCGTCCTCCATGATCTGATCGATCGGCTTATAGGCGGCGGGGATCTCGTCGAGGAAGACGTCGCTGTGCCGCCACTCGATGCCCTTCATCGACTCCTCGAGCTGAGCGCGGGTGAACGTCTTCCGCGCCCTCGACCGGGAGAACGCCCGTCCCGCACCGTGCGGCGAGGAGTTGAGCGACTCGGGATTGCCGCGGCCGGTGACGACGTAGCTCGCCGTCCCCATCGAGCCGGGGATGAGGCCGTCCTGCCCCCGCTGCGCCTCGATCGCGCCCTTGCGCGACACCCACAGGTCGACGCCGTCGTGCGTCTCGTGCTGGGTGAAGTTGTGGTGGCAGTTCACCGACTCCAGGCGCGGCGTCCCGTCGGCCCGCATGTGCCGGGCCAGGCAGTCGGCGACCCGGTCCATCATCTCCTCGCGGTTGAGCAGGGCGAAGTGCTGCGCCCACCGCAGCTCGGCGATGTACCTGTCGAACTCCGGTGTCCCCTCCTCGAGCCACGCGAGGTCGCGGTCGGGCAGGTCGAGCCGTTCGCGGTCGGCCCGTTTCCGGGCGATGGCGATGTGCCGCATCGCGATCTTGTTGCCGACTCCACGGCTGCCCGAGTGCAGGAACAGCCACACCCGCTGCTGCTCGTCGGCGGTGACCTCGATGAAGTGGTTGCCCGAGCCGAGGCTGCCCAGCTGCAACGCCCAGTTCGGCGTCGCGCCGGTGACCGCCGGCAGCACGTGGTCGCCGAGCTCCGCGGCCAGCTCCTCCAGCTCGGCCACCCGTCGGCGGGCGGTGTCGGTCAGCTTCCGGTTGTACTTCCCGGCCGAGAGGGGCACGGCCCGCTCGATGTCACCGCGTAGCGGCGCGAGCGAGCCCCGGGCCCGCAGGTCGTCCACCGACCAGGGCGTGCGGACGGCGATCATCCCGCAGCCGATGTCGACCCCCACCGCGGCCGGGATGATCGCGCCCATGGTCGGCAGCACCGACCCGACCGTGGCGCCCTTGCCGAGGTGCGCGTCGGGCATCAGGGCCACGTGCGGGTGGATGAACGGCAGCGAGGCCGTCCGCTCGGCCTGCCGGAGGGTCTCGTGGTCGAGGATGCTGGCCCAGTTCACCAACCGGTCGGAGAGGCGTTCCACGTCCGCGAGTCTGGACGGCCCGCGCGGTCGCGGCGACCGGATTCGTGGGGAAGACTGCACGCCACCGCCCGGCGGCGGACCGCGGAACGGGGAGGCGTTGCTGTGACCGACATCCGCGTGCTGCTCGTCGACGACCACCCGATGGTGCGGACGGCGCTGGCCGAGGTGCTGGCCGACCAGGACGGCGTCACCGTCGTGGGGGAGTGCGAGGACGGCTCGCAGGTCGTCGAGGCGGCGACCCGGCTGAAGCCCGACGTGGTCTGCATGGACATGTCGATGCCGGGCATGAGCGGCCTGGACGCGACGGAGGCGCTGCGGGCGGCCGGCGCGCGCGTGCCGGTCGTCGTGCTCAGCGCCGCTGCCTGCACGCGCCCTGCGGTGGCGGCGTCGGGCGCCGATGCGCTGGTGCCCAAGACCGCCCGGCCCGACGCCCTGCTCGGCTGCCTGCGCGCTCTCGCCACCCGCGCGCCGGACTGTCCGTACTGCCTCTAGAGGGATCGGTCAGCCGAGGCTGAGAATGCGCTCCACGATCGGGTCGAGCCGGATGTGCGCCTCGGTGTTGAGGTAGACGAAGGCGACGGTGGCGATGATGAACGCCGGAACCAGGATGCCCTTCTCCACGACGTTGCCCGTCCGGATCGGCAGGAGCTTCAGCCGGCAGCGATGGAACACCCAGAGCAGCGGAACCGGGATGCCGGCCGTCGTGACGGCGTCGCCCGCGATGTGCGTGAGGCAGCCGAGGGCCACGACCCAGGGCAGCCAGGCCGGGCTGGGGCTGTGCGCGAGCAGCAGCCATGCGCCGCCCCACGACAGCACCAGGTTGCCGACGACGGTGTTCTCCACGCGTCCCGGGATGGCGAAGTTCAGCGCCCGGAGGGCGAGGCCGATCGCCAGGGCGAGCAGCAGCAGGCTCGACCAGAACGCCCCCGCGGCCGCCACGGCGAGCGCGCCGAACGCCAGCGGCCCGAGGACAGCGTCGTGGGTGCCCCAGCGGTGGCCCTGTGCCAGCCGGCCGATAGCGCCCGACGGGACGTCGGTGATCGGGCCCCACATGTCCGACACGGTCGACCCGGAGTGGTCGAGGTCGGGCAGCATCGCGAACCCGCCGGCGGCCGCGACCCAGGCGACCTGCGAGACGGTGCCCTGCACCGGAGCCCACGGCAGCGTCGCGGCACCAGCGGCGAGGCCGGAGAGCGCATGCGAGTGACCGAGCACGGTCTCAGGGTGACTGCCGCTGCCCTCTGAGCGGCGGAGGCGCGCCCGGAAGCCGTCCTGCGGGGCCGGACCGCAGCGACGGGCCCGGAGGGTCCTCGCTGCGCTCCGCGGTGGGGCTCAGCTCAGCAGGGACGGCTCCTGGCCGCGGTGCGATCCGGAGGATCGCAGTGTTATCGCGGGGCGGCTCGCCTACTCCTCGTCGGGGTCGGCGCCGCCGCGGGCCAGCCAGGTGGCCAGCCGCTCGACGGGCACCTCGAAGTCGGGGAACTGGTCGACGAACGCCTGCATCTGGTCGGCCAGCCAGGCGAGGGTGACCTCCTCCTCGCCCCGCCGGTCGGCCAGCTCCTCCAGGCCCCTGTCGGTGAAGTACATCGTCGGTGGAGTGCAGCCGGACTCAGTCCGCGAACGCCTCGGCGACCAGCTGCCGCTGCTCGACGTCGTGCACCTTCGCCGAGCCGACGGCCGGGCTGGCCGACGCGCGGCGGCTGACCCGCCGGAACGTGCGGCCCGCGGGCAGGTGCTCGGGCAGGTTGACGGCCATGAACTGCCAGGCGCCCATGTTCATCGGCTCCTCCTGCACCCAGACGACGTCGTTCGCGTTCGGGTAGCGCTCGAGCGCCTCGACGATGGAGTCCGCGGGCAGCGGGTAGAGCTGCTCGACCCGGACGACCGCGACATCGGCGGTGCCCTCGGCCTCCCGCTGCGCCATCAGGTCGTAGGCGACCTTGCCGCTGCAGAGCAGCACCCGGCGAACCGCGCCGTCGTCCAGCGGTTCGCCGCCGACACCCGGGTCGGGCAGGACCGGCCGGAAGTTCTCGTCGGTGAAGTCCGAGACCGGGCTGACCGCGGCCTTGGCGCGCAGGAGCGACTTGGGCGTGAAGACGACCAGCGGACGGTGCACATCGGACAGCGCCTGCCGGCGCAGCAGGTGGAAGTAGTTACCCGGCGTCGAGCAGTTGGCGACGGTCATGTTGTTCTCGGCCGACAGCTGCAGGAAGCGCTCGATGCGCCCGCTCGAGTGGTCCGGTCCCTGACCCTCGAGGCCGTGCGGCAGCAGCATCACGACGCCGGAGCGCTGGCCCCACTTGGCCTCGCCGGAGCTGATGAACTCGTCGATCACCATCTGCGCGCCGTCGACGAAGTCGCCGAACTGGGCCTCCCACAGCACCAGGGCCTTCGGGTTGGCGACCGAGTAGCCGTACTCGAAGCCCAGGGCGGCGTACTCGCTCAGCAGCGAGTCGTAGACGAAGAACTTCGCCTGGTCCTCGGAGAGGTGCGCCAGCGGCGTGTACTCGCCGGCGGTCTCGCGGTCGATGAGCACGGAGTGCCGCTGCACGAACGTGCCGCGCCGGGAGTCCTGGCCGGCCAGCCGGACGGGGACGCCCTCCATCAGCAGCGACCCGAACGCGAGCAGCTCGCCCATGGCCCAGTCGATGCCGCCCTCGCTGACCATGGCGGCCCGCCGCTCGAGCATCCGCTGGAGCTTCGGGTGGACGGTGAAGTCCTCCGGCAGGGTCACGTGGGCGTCGCCGATGGCCTTGAGCACCTCGGCCGTGATCGCCGTCCTGACCGAGGACTCCTGCGGCGTGCGCGGGTCCATGACCGGCTGGGGCTTGGAGGAGTCCTGCGCGTCGTGGGTCTCGGCGAAGGCGCGTTCCAGCTGGCCGCGGTAGTCCTTGAGCGCCTCCTCGGCCTCCTGCAGCGTGATGTCGCCGCGGCCGACCAGCGCCTCGGTGTACAGCTTCCGGACCGAGCGCTTGCGGTCGATGATGTCGTACATCAGCGGCTGGGTCATCGACGGGTCGTCGCCCTCGTTGTGGCCGCGCCGGCGGTAGCAGACCATGTCGATGACGACGTCCTTCTTGAACGCCTGCCGGTACTCGACGGCCAGCCGCGCCACCCGCACGCACGCCTCGGGGTCGTCGCCGTTCACGTGGAAGATCGGGGCGTTGACCATGCGGGCGACGTCGGTGGAGTAGAGGCTCGACCGGGCCGCGGTCGGGCTCGTGGTGAACCCGACCTGGTTGTTGATGACGACGTGCACCGTGCCGCCGGTGCGGTAGCCGCGCAGCTGCGACAGGTTCAGGGTCTCGGCGACCACGCCCTGGCCGGCGAACGCCGAGTCACCGTGCAGCAGGACCGGCAGGACGGTGAACCCGTGCTCGCCCTTGTCGATCATGTCCTGCTTGGCGCGCACGATGCCCTCGAGCACCGGGTTGACCGTCTCGAGGTGGCTGGGGTTGCTGGCCAGCGAGACGGCGATCTCGGCGTCGGGGCGGAACGGGTTGGTGAACGTCCCGGTCGCGCCGAGGTGGTACTTCACGTCGCCGGAGCCCTGGACGCTGCCGGGGTCCATGTTGCCCTCGAACTCGCCGAAGATCTTGGCGTAGCTCTTGCCGAGGACGTTGGCCAGGATGTTGAGCCGCCCGCGGTGCGCCATGCCGATCGCGACCTCGTCGAGGCCGTGGTCGGTGCCGGCGATCAGCACCTCGTCGAGGATCGGGATGACCGACTCGCCGCCCTCGAGGCTGAACCGCTTCTGGCCGACATACTTGGTCTGCAGGAACGTCTCGAACGCCTCGGCGGCGTTGAGCCGGCCGAGGACGTGCTTCTGCTTCTCGCGCTCGGGCTGCTCATGCTTGACCTCGATCCGCTGCTGGAGCCACTCGCGCTCCTCGGGATCGGTGATGTGCATGTACTCCACGCCGACCGTGCGGCAGTAGGAGTTGCGCAGGACGCCGAGGATGTCGCGCAGCGCCATCATCCGCTCGCCGGCGAAGCCGCCGACCGGGAACTTGCGGTCGAGGTCCCAGAGGGTCAGGCCGTGCTCGAGGATGTCGAGATCGGGGTGGCTGCGGACCCTGTACTCGAGCGGGTCGGTGTCGGCCATGAGGTGGCCGTTGCGCCGGTAGGCCTCGATGACCTCGATGACCCGGGCTTCCTTGTCGATCTGCCCCTCGTGGCTGACCCGGACGTCGGGCATCCAGCGGACCGGCGCGTAGGGGATGCGCAGCGAGGCGAAGACGTCGTCGTAGAACCCGTCCTCGCCCAGCAGCAGACCGTGCAGCGTGCGGAGGAAGTCGCCGGACTCCGCGCCCTGGATGATGCGGTGGTCGTAGGTGGAGGTCAGCGTGATGATCTTCGAGACGGCCATGTCGGTGAGCGCCTCGGGGCTCATCCCCTGGAACTCGGCCGGGTACTCCATGGCCCCGACGCCGATGATCGCGCCCTGGCCGGCGGTCAGTCGCGGCACCGAGTGGTTGGTGCCGATGGTGCCGGGGTTGGTGAGGCTGATCGTGGTGCCGGAGAAGTCCTCGAGGGTCAGCTTGCCGGCGCGGGCGCGCCGGATGATGTCCTCGTAGGCCGCCCAGAACTGGGCGAAGTCCATCGCCTCCGCGCCCTTGATGGACGCCACGACGAGGGAGCGCGAGCCGTCGGACTTCGGGAGGTCGATCGCCAGGCCGAAGTTGACGTGCTCGGGCTGGATCAGCGTCGGCTTGCCGTCGACCTCGGCGAAGGCGCTGTTCATGTTCGGGAAGGCGTCGAGGGCCCGGACCAGCGCGTAGCCGATCAGGTGCGTGAAGGAGACCTTCCCGCCGCGGGACCGCGCCAGATGGTTGTTGATGACGATGCGGTTGTCGGCCAGCAGCTTCGCCGGCACCGCGCGCACGCTCGTCGCCGTCGGCACCGTGAGCGAGGCGTTCATGTTCTTGACGACGCTGGCGGCGGCGCCGCGCAGGGGGGACTGCTTGCCGCCGGCCACCGGTGTGGCGGCCTTCGCGGCCGGCTTCTCCGCCGGCTTGTCGGCGGGCTTCTCGGCCGGCGTCGGGGCCGGGGTGGGCTCGGCGGCCGGGGCGCTCGCGGCGGGCTTCGGCGCGGGGGCGGGAGCCGCCGGTTGTGCGGGAGCGGCGGCCTCCGGGGCCGGAGCGGCGGTGGCAGCCGGCGCGGGGGCGCCGGCCCCGTTCCCGGCGGCCGGCGCCGCGTTCGTCTTCTCGCGGTCAGCGGCGCCGACCGGGCTGCCCGGGCGGTAGTCGGCGAAGAACTCGTGCCATGCCTGGTCGACGCTCGACGGGTCGGAGAGGTACTGCTGGTACATCTCCTCGACCAGCCACTCGTTGGTACCGAAGCCCGCGACGGGGGAGGGGGACGCGGAGGAGGGCCGGGAGGAGCTCACGCTTGACACGGGGTCGAGTGCCTTCTTCGTCGATGGGCTGCGGCTGTGTGCATGACCGTTGGGCATGGCTGACCGGGTGTCGAGTCTACGCCCGCGCCCCTGTGCCGACCGGGTGTGACCGGCGCCGCCCGCAGGGGAACGGCTCACATCTGGCCTGCGCTATTCGGTGGCCCCGTGCGACACCAGCAGCTCGGCGAGGGCGTCGTTCCCGGTGGCCCGCCCGGCGTCGACCCGGCGGTGGCGGGCCGCGGCCACCCGGCTGATGTCCAGGGCGCTCGCCCCGTCGTTCGTGGTGGCGTTGATGTCGGCGCCCGCGGCCAGCAGCACCCGGACGATCGCCGTGGAGTCGTCGCCGGGTCCTGCGGCCACCGCCGCGTGCAGCGGCGCGCGGCCGGTCTCGGGATCGCGGCGGTCGACGTCGGCCCCGGCGTCCAGCAGCAGCTTCACCATCGCCGGCCGCGCGCTGCTGGCCGCGGCGTGCAGTGCGCCGCCGTCGGCGTCCGCGCCGCGCTCGAGCAGCAGCTTCGCCGCCGAGGTTGCTCCGCCGAGGGCCGCCCAGGACAGCAGGTCCAGCCCGGACGACCTGTCGTTCACCCCGGCCCCGTCGTCCAGGTGCGCCCGCAGCCGGCGGACGTCGCCGAGGTAGGCGGCGCTCGGTCCGTCCAGCTCCGCGCCCAGCTCCCGGAGCACGGGCACCAGGTCGGGACAGAACTCCAGCGCCACGTGCAGCGGCGTGCGGTGGTGCTCGGTGCGCGCCGTGAGGTCCGCACCCGCCTCGACCAGCAGGCGCACGATCTCGGCCTGGCCCTCGGCGACGGCGAGGTGCAACGGCGTCCATCCGCCCTGACCGGCGCGTTCGACGGTGCGCTCGAGGAGCCGGGGGGAGGCCTCGACGGCGGTCCGGACCTCGTCCGCGGCGCCGGCGGCGATCAGCCGGCCCAGGCGCTGGGCGGTCATGCGTGTGGTCATGCGGTCGATCCCCGCTCTCGGGTCGCTGGGAGGGGACGGACGGTCTGCGGGCTCAGACGATCGCTGTCCTCAGACGATGTCATCAGTCTGACTCCACGCCCCGGTCCGCTCCTCGCTCGTTCTTCGCTGCGATGCACCGGAGGCTGTCGTCAGACGATGTCGCGCCGGACGGCGAAGATCGTGCCGAGCAGGGCGGCCACGAGACCGTAGCCGAGCAGCAGGAGGCCCCCCTGCCACGGCTCCAGCAGCTCGGTGTCGTTCAGGGTCGCCGTCATCGCCTCCAGCGCACCGCCGGGCAGCCACTTGATGGCCGGGGCGATCGCCGGGATGGCGCGGAAGACGATGCCCTCGACGACGAAGAGGTAGACCAGTGCGCCCACGATCGCGCCCACTTGGTTGCGCAGGAGGGCGCCGACCCCCACGCCGATCACGGCGTAGATGACCAGCGCTGCCCAGGCGCCGCCGAGCACGCGCAGGTTGTCACCGGCGATCGGCGGCGCCGCGCCGCGGGCCCCGGCGTAGATCTCCACCACGAGCACGTCCGTGGCGATGATCAGCAGCCCGATCGGGACGGCGGCCAGTGCGTAGGCGACCAGCTTGGCGACGACGACCCGGCCACGACGGGGCGTGGTGAGGAAGGTGGGCGTGGCCGTCCGGTGCCGGTATTCCTGGGTCATGCCGAGGATGCCGAGGATCAGCAGCAGGACGGTCGCATTGGCGCTGACGGCGAACGCCGCCTGCTCGTAGAGCGGCGTCCCCACGTCGGGCAGGGCCTGCCCGTCCTGCCCGGTCTGGCCCGCGAAAGCGGTGAACAGGGCCGCGAAGCCGCCGGCCATGGCACAGCCGCCGAGGAGCATGCCGATCCACATGCGGGTGGTGAACAGCTTGGTCCACTCCGAGCGCACCAGCCGGATCATCGGGCGTCGTCCTCCGGGATGACGGGCGGGGCGGCGAACTGCTCGGAACCCATGGTGAGCTGGAAGTAGATCTCCTCGAGGCCGCTGCTCCGGGAGCGCAGCTCGTGCAGCTCCACTCCGGCCGTGAAGGCGCTCCTGCCGATGTCGGCGGGCGTGGACCCGCTGACCATCAGGGCGCCGTCCTCCTGGGTGACCTCCGAGCCGTCCGCCCGCAGCACCTCGGCCAGCCGCGCCGCCTGAGGAGTGCGCACCAGGACGGTGCCGGCCCCGTCGGCGCCCGAGCGCAGCTGCTCCATGGAGCCCTCGCGCACCAGCCGGCCGGCGCCGACGATCACGACGCGATCCACGGTCTGCTCGACCTCGGACAGCAGGTGGCTCGACACCAGGACGGTGCGGCCCTGGTCGTGCGCGAGATGGCGCAGGAAGCCGCGCAGCCACTGGATGCCCTCGGGGTCCAGGCCGTTGGCCGGCTCGTCCAGCACGAGGACGGCGGGGTCGCCGAGCAGAGCGGTGGCGAGCGCGAGCCGCTGGCGCATGCCGAGGGAGTAGCCGCCGGCGCGCCGTCCGCCGGCGTCGGCCAGGCCCACCTGGACGAGCACTTCGTCGGCGCGCGACACCGGGAACCCGGCGGCGCGGCAGTACACGCGCAGGTGGTTGCGGCCGGAACGGGCGGGGTGGAACGCGGTCTCGAGCACGGCGCCCACCGTGCGCAGCGGCTCCGACAGGGAGGGGTAGGGCGCGCCGTTGAAGGTGGCCGTGCCCGCGTCGGCCCCGAGCAGGCCCAGGACCATCCGCAGCGTGGTCGTCTTGCCCGCGCCGTTCGGGCCCAGGAAGCCGGTGACCGAGCCGGGTTCGACGGTGAAGCTCAGGTCGGAGACCGCCTGCACCGGGCCGAAGGACTTGCTGAGGCCGTGGACCTCGACGCGGACCGGTTCGACCGTGGCGGGGTGCGCTGAAGAAGGGTGCGCCGTGGAAATGGGAGCTCCTCGTCGTCCGCTGGCGGGCACCGCCCATCCAAGCGCACCGACGTCCGGCGCCGGGGCGCTTCCGGCACTCCGGCGTGCCGCACCCGGGGATGCCCCCTATTGATCATCTCGGAGTGACCCATCGCACGGCGTCACATAGAGTCCGCGCCGTGAGTGAGAGCGCCTACCGAACGGTCGTCGTCGGCACCGACGGGTCGGAGTCCTCCCTGCGCGCGGTCGCGCGCGCCGGCGCCCTGGCCGGGGCCTGCGGCGCCACGCTGGTCATCGCGTGCGCCTACCTGCCGCCCGACCCCGATGACCGCGAACTGGCCCGGGCCCAGGACACGCTCCGCGACGACGCCTACCAGGTCGTGGGCTCGCACCCGGCCGAGGACACCGTGCGCACCGCCGCCGAGCGGGCCGGCAAGGCGGGGGCCACGGACGTGAAGACGCTCGCCGTGCAGGGGTCCCCGGTGGAGACGCTGCTCGACGTCGTCCGCCGGGAGAACGCCGACCTGCTCGTCGTGGGCAACCGCGGGCTGGCCGGGATCAAGGGCCGGCTGCTCGGCTCAGTGCCGGCGGACGCGACGCGGCGCTCGCAGGTCGACGTCCTCGTTGTGCACACCACCGGCTGAGGCGCGTCCGAGGCGGGGCACGATGACCGACCCCGGGGCCGACCCGGACCCGGACGCGCGCGACGCGCTGGAACGGCTGCTGCTCGACGGGCCGCGGCGTTACACGCGCCTGCAGGTGGCCGAGCTGTCCGGGATGCCGCTCGAGCGCACGCAGCGGCTGTGGCGCGCGCTCGGTTTTCCGGACGCGGCCGACGACGACCCGGCGTTCACCGATGCCGACATCGAGGCGCTGGGCGTGCTCTCCCGGCTGATCGACTCGGGGTTCGTCGACCCCTCGACGGAGGCGTCCATCGCCCGGGCGATGGGGCAGGCGCTGTCGCGGCTGGCGGACTGGCAGACCGACATGCTCGCCGACACCCTGCTGCGTGCGGCGGCCTCGGCGGACCACCGCGAGGTGACGGCGACCGATGCCGTCGAGGCGGCGAAGGCGCTCCTGCCGGAGCTGCGCCGGGTGCAGGACTACGTGTGGCGACGGCATCTCGCGGCCAACGCCGACCGGCTGCTGTCGGCCGCCGGCCCGGGTGACCGCCGGGAGCTCGCCGTGGGCTTCGCCGACCTGGTGGGCTACACCTCCCGCAGCCGGGGGATGGGCGGGCGCGAGCTCGGCGTCATGATCGAGGACTTCGAGAGCATCGCTGCCGAGGTCATCGCCCGCCACCACGGGCGGGTGGTCAAGACCGTGGGGGACGGCGTCCTGTTCACCGCCGTCGGCGCGGTGGACGCCGTCGAGATCGGCCTCGAGCTGCCCGAGGCGTGGGAGGCCGAGGACCGGCCGCCGCTGCGGGTCGGTGCCGCGTTCGGGGCGGTCCTGACCCGCCTCGGCGACGTCTACTCACCGGTCGTCAACCTGGCCAGCCGGCTCACCTCCGTGGCCCGCCCGTCGACCCTCCTGGTCGACCGCGAGCTGGCCCAGCGGCTGCGCGGGCTGCCGGCCTACCGGGTGCGGCCGCTCCGGCGGGTGTCGGTGCGGGGCTACGACCACCTGCAGCCGTGGCTGATCCGGCGGCGCCCGGCCGGGGAGGACGACAACCCGTTCGAGGGCATGCTCGACGAGCTCGCCGACGACGTCCTCGACCAGCCGGAGGACGACGACGGGTCCTGACCCCGGGATGGCACGCTGGTCCGGTGAGCGCCACCCTCGTCGCCCGCGGTCTGGCGGCCGGCCACGGCGCCCGCGTGCTGTTCTCCGGCCTGGACCTCGTCGTCGCGCCCGGTGACGTCGTGGGGCTGGTCGGCGTCAACGGCGCCGGCAAGTCCACCTTGCTGCGCACCCTCGCCGGCGACCTCCCCGCCGAGGAGGGCTCGGTGGTGGTCAGCCCGCCGACCGCGACCCTCGGCTACCTGCCGCAGGAGCATGAGCGGCGGCCGGGAGAGACCGTCCTGGCGACGCTCGGCCGGCGCACCGGGGTGACCGCGGCCAAGGCAGCACTCGACGACGCGACCGAGCGGTTGTCGGCGGGCGCCCCGGGGTCCGACGACGAGTACGGCCACGCCCTGGAGCACTGGCTCGCCCTCGGCGGCGCCGACCTCGACGAGCGGGCGGCCGAGGTGATGGCGACGGTCGCGCCGGGTGTCGCGCTGGACGCCCCCATGACCGGCCTGTCCGGCGGTCAGGCCGCCCGGGTGGGCCTCGCCGCGCTGCTCCTGTCGCGGTACGACGTCCTGCTCCTCGACGAACCGACCAACGACCTCGACCTCGCCGGGCTCGACCAGCTCGAGCGTTTCGTCGGCGGCTCCCGCGCCGGCATCGTCGTCGTCAGCCACGACCGCGAGTTCCTCGCCCGGACGGTCACCCGGGTCGTCGAGCTCGACCTGGCCCAGCAGCTGGTCCGCGTCCACGACGGTGGCTACGAGGCGTACCTGGTCGAGCGGGAGGTGGCCCGCCGCCACGCGCGCGAGGAGTACGAGGAGTTCGCCGAGACCAAGGCCGGGCTGGAGGCGCGGGCGCGGATGCAGCGCAACTGGATGGCCAAGGGTGTGCGCAACGCCGTGCGCAAGGCCGGCAGCGAGCCGGACAAGAACATCCGCCAGCACATGCGCTCGTCGTCGGAGAAACAGGCCGCGAAGGCCAAGCAGACAGAGCGGCGGATCGAGCGGCTCGACGTCGTCGACGAGCCACGCAAGGAGTGGGAGCTCCGCATGGAGATCGCCGCCGCGCCCCGGGCGGGCGCCGTGGTGGCGACCCTCCGCGGTGCGGTCGTGCGGCGCGGCGGCTTCACGCTGGGGCCGGTGAACCTGCAGGTCGACTGGGGCGACCGCCTGGCCATCACCGGCGCCAACGGATCGGGCAAGTCGACCCTGCTCGCGGCGCTCCTGGGGCGGATCCCGCTGAACGAGGGGACGTCGTCGGTGGGGCCGTCGGTGCGGATCGGTGAGATCGACCAGGCCCGTGGCCGCTTCCTCGGGGCCGAGCAGCTCCTGGACGCGTTCGGCGCCGAGGTCCCCGAGCGGCCGACGTCGGAGGTGCGCACGCTGCTGGCCAAGTTCGGGCTGACCGCCGACCACGTGCTCCGGCCCGCGGGCACCCTGTCGCCAGGGGAACGCACCCGCGCGGCGCTGGCCCTGCTGCAGGCCCGCGGCATCAACGTGCTGGTGCTCGACGAGCCGACCAACCACCTGGACCTGCCGGCGATCGAGCAGCTCGAGGAGGCGCTGGCCGCCTACGAGGGCACCCTGCTCCTCGTCACCCACGACCGCCGGATGCTCGACGCGGTCGAGATCACCCGCCGACTCGAGGTGGTGGACGGAACGGTCAGCGAGCGCTGACCGCTCACCGCTGCCCGACGTTCTCGGGCACCTCCACCGCGCGGCGCAGGATCTTCCCGGTCGGGCCCTTCGGCAGGGCGTCGACGAGCCACAGGTGGCGGGGGTACTTGTAGGCCGCCACCCGCTCCTTGACGAAATTCTTGAGCTCGTCGGGCTCGGCGCTGGCGCCCGGCTTGAGCGCGACCGCGGCGCCGACCTCCTCACCCAGATCGGGGTGCGCGATGCCGACGCAGGCGGCCTCGGCCACGGCCGGGTGCTCGTAGAGGGCTTCCTCGATCTCGCGCGGGTACACGTTGTAGCCGCCGCGGATGATCATCTCCTTCTTGCGGTCGACGATGAAGAAGTAGCCGTCGTCGTCCTGGCGGGCGAGGTCGCCGGTGCGGAACCAGCCGTCGGGGATGGCCGTCTGCGTGTCCTCGGGACGCTGCCAGTACCCCTTCATCACGTTCTCGCCGCGGATCGCGATCTCGCCCACCTCGCCGGCGGGCACGTCGGCGCCGTCGTCGTTGACCAGGCGCATCTCGACGCCGGCGATCGGGGTGCCGATCGAGCCTGGCTTGCGCTCGGCGTGCGGGTGGTTGAAGGAGGCGACCGGCGAGGTCTCGCTCAGCCCGTAGCCCTCGAGGATGATGCAGCCGAACTTCTCCTCGAACGAGCGCATGACCTCCACGGGCATCGCCGAGCCGCCGGAGACGCACAGCCGGAGGCTCGACATGTCGTGCGTGCCGGCGTCGGGGGAGTGCAGCATGCCGGCGAACATCGTGGGCACGCCCTCGAAGACCGTCACCTTGTCGCGCTCCACGACCGACAGCGCCTTCGACCCGTCGAAGCGGGGGATCAGCGTCAGCAGCGAACCCCGCAGGACGGCGGTGTTGAGGCCGCAGGTCAGCCCGAACACGTGGAACAGGGGCAGGCAGCCCATGATCACGTCGTCGGCTGCGTTCTCCATGAGTGTCTCGGCGGTGGTGCGGCAGTTGCCCGCCAGGTTGCCGTGGGTGAGCTCGGCGCCCTTGGGCTGACCGGTCGTGCCGGAGGTGTAGAGGATGACCGCGAGGTCCTCGTCGGCGCGCTCCACCGCGCCCTCCAGGGCGTCCTCGCCCATCAGTTCCTCGGGCAGCGCGGGGCCGACGGTCACCGCCTCGACGCCGACCGTGCCGGCCGCCTCCACCACCGGTTCGGCCGACGGCCCGAGCGCGACGACCAGGCGGGCGCCGGAGTCGCGCAGGTAGTACTCGACCTCGCGGGCCTTCAGCAGCGGGTTCATCGGCACGACGGCGGCGCCGGCCAGCAGGGCCCCGTAGAACACGACCGGGAACGACGGGACGTTCGGCAGCACCATCCCGACGCGGTCGCCCGGCTCGACCCCCTTCGCCCGCAGCGAGGCTCCCACTCTCAGGGCGGCGTCGCGGAACTGGCCGTAGGTGAGCACCGCGTCGTCCATGCGCAGCGCCGGGTGCGCGTCGTCCTTGGCCGCGGTGTCGATCAGGTTCTGCGCGAGATTGCCCATGTCGGCATTCCTCCCCCACGAGGTCCGGTGGCCACGCGCCTACCCGCCCGGGAGGTGACCTATCCCACGCGATGGTTACCGTCTGGGCTCGGCGTTCGACGACGAAGGCGAGGAACCCGTGGCGGACCGCACGATCCTGGACATGTTCCGGCTGGACGGTCGGGTAGCGATCGTCACGGGGGCGTCGTCGGGCCTCGGCGCGGTCTTCGCCCGCGCCCTGGCCGAGGCCGGCGCCGACGTCGCCCTCGGCGCGCGCCGGGTCGACCGGCTGGCCGAGACGCAGCAGGCCGTCGAGCAGGCCGGCCGGCGCGCGCTCTCCGTGGGCACCGACGTGTCGAAGCCCGAGGACTGCCAGGCGCTGGTCGACGCCGCGATGGCGGAGTTCGGCAGGGTCGACGTCCTGGTGAACAACGCCGGCGTCGGGACGGCGGTCCCTGCGACCCGGGAGACGCCCGAGCAGTTCCGCCAGGTGGTCGATGTCAACCTCAACGGCTGCTACTGGATGGCGCAGGCCTGTGCCCGCGTGATGCAGCCGGGCAGTTCGATCGTGAACATCTCCAGCGTGCTCGGGCTGACCACGGCGGGGCTGCCGCAGGCGGCCTACGCGGCGACCAAGGCCGGGCTGATCGGGCTCACCCGCGACCTCGCCCAGCAGTGGACCGGGCGCAAGGGCATCCGGGTCAACGCGCTCGCGCCCGGCTTTTTCGAGTCGGAGATGACCGACCAGTACCCCGAGGGCTACATCGAGTCGCAGCTCGCGCGGGTGCTGGTGGGCCGCAAGGGCGACCCGGACGAGCTCGCCGCGGCGCTGGTGTTCCTGGTCAGCGAGGCCGGCGGTTACGTGACCGGGACGACGATCCCCGTCGAGGGCGGGATGCTCACCAGCTGACGGCAGGGCAGCACCCGGTCGGCGTCGGGGTCCGGCTCGGGGAGCGCGGCGCCCCCGCTGCGAACCAGCGGCCGGGGCCGTCGGGGTTGCCGGATCCCGTCGCCACCGCCGCGGTGCGGGTAGACGAGCACCCGGTCGGGGGCGTGGTCGAGGGCGGCGCGGAGCAGCGTCGAGTCGCGGAACGCGTCGCGGGCCTGCTCGTCGTCGAAGGTGAACTCGAGGACGACACCCCAGCGGTGCTCGTGGTCGTCCCAGAAGCGCGCGCCACCGGTCACCGCCGCCTCGACGAGCCGGTCCCGCCAGGCGTCGGCCCACGTGGCGGCGGAAATTGCGCCGTCGAAGACCTCGACCGTGATCCAGTGCACAGTGGATCGAACGCTACGCCGGTCGGCGTTCCGGCGGAACGGGAAAGAGGAGAAGACCGACAAGGGAGGACGCGGTGGGGGCCGCGCCACGGAGAGCAAAGGGTGGCGGGTGGCTACCTGAAGGCGTCCTTGACCTTCTCGCCGGCCTGCTTGAGGTTGCTCTTGGTCTGCTGCCCCTTGCCCTCGGCTTCCAGGTCGCGGTTGCCGGTTGCCCGGCCGGCGATCTCCTTGGCCTTTCCGGCCAGCTCGTCGATCTTGTTGCTCGCCTTGTCGTCAGCACTCATGCCCCACTGGGTACCCGGCCGCGTCGCCGGCCATGCGGTGCACGGCGGGAGGTGCGGTCAGCGGCGGCCGGGGCGGCGGGTGGCGTCGCGGACCTCGCCGACGAGGTCCTCCAGCACGTCCTCGAGTGCGACCACACCCTGGGGACTGCTCCCGTCGCCTCGTAGGCCAGGCCAGGGGGTGCACGTACTCGACCCGGCCGGTGTCGAACCGGACCAGCCGCTCCGGCGGGCGGGCCACGACCACACGGGCGCTGCCCGGGGCCGGCTCGGCCCGGTCGGCTCGACGGTGACCACCCGCTCGTCCAGTGATGGCGGGCTCACGGGCTCACCGGCGCGGTCGGCGGGTTTCGTCCGACCTGCGGGAGGTACAACTCCGCCCATGATCGGATTCCTCGTCGCGGGCCTCGTCATCGGGGCGCTGGCCCGGCTGATCAAGCCCGGCAAGCAGCACCTGAGCATCCTCGCCACGCTGCTGCTCGGCCTGGTCGGGTCGCTGATCGGTGGCACCATCGCCAACCTGCTGGGCACCGGGGACATCTTCGAGCTCAACGTGGTCGGCTTCATCGTCTCGGTGATCGCCGCGGTGCTGCTCATCGGCGTCGCCGAGGGCATCGCCGGCTCCCGCCGCCGCAGCGTCCGCTGAGCTCACGCCGTCCGGCAGCGGTGCCAGGCCTCGTCGTCAGCCCGGGTCCAGGGGCAGCGTCCGGGCCTGTGTCGCCCGGCCGGCCGCGCGCCGAAAAGCACGAACCCGGACCGACGAGTCGTCGATCCGGGCCATGCCGATGTCCTGCGACATCACACTGTGCCCCCGGCAGGATTCGAACCTGCGCCCCTGCCTCCGGAGGGCAGTGCTCTATCCCCTGAGCTACGGGGGCTCGTCGGTCGTGCAGTCGAAACGCTATCAGCCCCCGGGGGCCGCCCGGCCGGAGCCCCTCAGGGCGCCGGGAGCGGGGTGCCGCCCCGCGCGGTGAGCATCTTCGCCATCGTCGTCGTCTCCGCAGCCTGGGTGTCGGCGATGGTCCCGGCCAGCCGGCGGACGGCGGCCACCTCGGCGTGCTCCCGGCCGTACTCGGCCATCTCCTGGCCGCCCTGGTGGTGGCGGATCATCAGCCGGAGGAACTCCACGTCGAGGTCCGTGCCGGAGAGGGTCCGCAGGTGGTCGAGCTCCGCCTCGGTGGCCATGCCGGGCATCAGATCGCCGTCGGCACCCATGTCCATCGAGTGGCCCTCGTGCCCACCCCCCATCCAGGCCATGGTCGTCCCGCCCGAGGGCGGCACCCCCCACAGCGAGAGCCAGCCCTCCATCCGGCCGACCTGGTTGTTCTGGGTGGAGGCGATGTCGAAGGCCAGCTGACGGATCTCCGGGTCCTCGCTGCGGTCGCGCGCGATGTTGGCCATCTCCACCCCCTGCAGGTGGTGGCGGGCCATGTCGCGGGAGAACCCGGCGTCCACCGAGTCGGCCGAGGGCGACTCGGTGCCCCCGATGCCCAGCGCCACGGCCAGGCCGCCGCCGAGCAGGACCAGCCCGGCGGCGATGACGGCGAGCATCGCCGTCGCCAGGGGGCTGCGCCGGCTCGGCGCGTCGCCGGCTCCGGTCACGTGCCCTCCCCGGGAGAGGTCAGCGGGCGGTGGTCTCGGCCGGCTCGCTGCCGGCCGAGGCCTCGGGTGTCGTGGTGGTCGGCATGTCGGTGGGCCCGATCGGCGTGCTGCTCTCGCCGGCCACGAGCGGGTCGGCCTTGAAGGCGGGATTCTCGCAGCTCGCCCCGACCTCCGGGTAGAAGTCGCCGTTCCGCGTCAGGAAGTCGGCGAACTGCTCGATCCGCTCGTCGTCGGCCGAATCCACCTTGAGCTGGTGGTTCCACGACTGGAGGCTGATCGGGGAGTCGAGGCCCTCGTACGGCGACAGCATCCGGCCGGACTCGCCGTCGACCAGCTCGGCCAGCTTCGCGACGTCGTCGTCCGACACCTCGTCGGGGTTGTAGGTGATCCACACGGCGCCGTGCTCGAGGCTGTGCACCGCGTTCTCGTGGCGGATGTCGACGTCGTAGACCGTGCCGGTGCAGTCGGCCCAGTTCGGGTCGTGCGGGCCACCGACCGGCGGCGACTGGTCGTAGGTGACCGGGGTGGTCACGTGCTCCTGGCCGGCCTGGTAGTCGAAGCTCTCCAGCCCCTCGATCTCGTCGATCGACTCCACCTTGCCGGCGTTGGACTCGTTCACCTTGACCACCGCGTAGGTGAGGACCGCCGCCGCGAACAGCGCCACGACCACGGCCCCGGCGATCAGCCCCCACGGCCGCTGCTGGGTGACGACGTTGGCCGGCGGGCGCGTGCGCCCGCCCTTGCCGGCCGGCCGGCCCTGGGTGCTGGCGGGCTTGCGGTCCTTGGCCAAGGCCTCTCCTCGATGCAGGGTGCGGTGTCAGCGCGCGAGTCTAGGTCGGCGAGCTGGGTAACCCCTGGCAACCGGGCGGCCCGCCGGAGCGCCTCCTGCCGGTCAGTACGCTCGTGCGGTGACACCCGAGCAGCTGCAGGACGTCGTCCGGACCGCCGTGGGCGCGGCGGTCGGCCGAGGCGTGCTCGCCGTCGAGGTGCCCAGCGAGGTCGTCGTCGAGCGGCCGAGGAACCGCGAGCACGGCGACTACGCCACCAATGTCGCCCTCCGCCTGGCCAAGGCCGCCGGCCGCCCGCCGCGCGAGGTGGCCGAGCTGCTCGCCGAGGAGCTGTGGGCCCAGCCGGGCATCGCGCGCGTCGACGTGGCGGGACCGGGCTTCCTCAACATCACCCTCGCCCAGGGGGCGCTCGGCACCATCGCCGTCCAGGCGGTGACCGCCGGGGCGGAGTACGGGCGCACCGACGCGCTGGCCGGGCAGCGGCTGAACCTCGAGTTCGTCTCGTCCAACCCCACCGGCCCGGTGCACATCGGCGGTACCCGCTGGGCGGCCGTCGGCGACGCGCTGGGCCGGCTGCTGGAGACCAGCGGCGCCGAGGTCACCCGCGAGTTCTACCTCAACGACGCGGGCGCCCAGATCGACCGCTTCGCGCTCAGCCTGTTCGCCGCCGCGCACGGCCGACCGGTCCCCGAGGACGGCTACGCGGGCAGCTACATCGGCGACATCGCCGGCCAGGTCGTCACCGTCGAGCCCGGGCTCCTGGAGCGGTCCGAGGACGGGCAGCTGCAGGTGTTCCGGGCCCGCGGCGTCGAGTTGATGGTCGCCGAGATCCGCGGCGCGCTCGAGGCGTTCGGGGTGCACTTCGACGTCTTCTTCTCCGAGACCTCGCTGCACGAGAGCGGCGCACTGGAGAAGGCCGTCGCCCGGCTCCGCGAGCAGGGGCACGTCTACGACTCCGACGGTGCCGTGTGGCTGCGGACGACGGACTTCGGTGACGACAAGGACCGGGTGCTGGTCAAGGCCGACGGCGAGCCGACCTACTTCGCCGCGGACTGCGCCTACTACCTGGACAAGCGCGAGCGCGGGTTCGACAAGGTCGTGATCATGCTCGGCGCCGACCACACCGGCTACGTCGGCCGGTACAAGGCGCTGGTCGCAGCGGCCGGCGACGACCCGGACACGCACCTCGAGATCCTCATCGGGCAGCTGGTCAACCTGCTGCGCGACGGGGAGCCGGTGCGGATGAGCAAGCGGGCGGGCACCGTCGTCGTCCTCGAGGACCTGGTGGACGCGATCGGCGCCGACGCCGCCCGCTACGCCCTGGCGCGGGCCTCGGTGGACCAGCAGATCGACATCGACCTCGACCTCTGGGCGCGGAAGACCAACGACAACCCGGTCTTCTACGTGCAGTACGCGCATGCGCGGGTGTCGAGCATCCTGCGGAATGCGGCTGATCTCGGGTTGCCGGGTCTCGTGACAGGCGCTAGCGCAACCTCCTCGACCAGCGAGCTGGTGCACCCCCGGGAGGGGGAGCTGTTGCGGGCCCTGGCGGAGTTCCCGCGGGTCGTGCAAGCCGCGGCGCAGCTGCGGGAGCCGCACCGGGTGGCGCGGTACCTCGAGGACACGGCCGCGGCCTACCACCGCTTCTACGACTCCTGCCGCGTCCTGCCGATGGGGGACGAGGAGGCCACCGACCTCCACCGCGCGCGGCTCACGCTCGTCGACGCGACCCGGGTCGTGCTGGCCAACGGGCTCGGGCTGCTCGGCGTCAGCGCACCGGAACGGATGTGACCACGCACGAGGCCGGGTGGGCCCATGCTGCCGGCGCGCTCGACGGGCCGTCGTGGCTGCGCATCCCGGACGACGTCAACGGCCTGCACCCGCTGCTGTGGAGCGGTACGGCTCGGCGCACCGACGACGGCGGGGTCGAGGTGGGCGGAGTCGACGTCCGCGACCTGCTGGCGGAGCACAATTCCCCCGCGTACGTACTGGACGAGGCGGACTTTCGTCAACGGGCCAAGGCGTTCCGGGACGCGTTCAAGGACTACGACGTTTTCTACGCCGGCAAGGCGTTCCTCTGCACGACCGTGGCCCGGTGGGTGCAGGAGGAGGGGCTGAACCTCGACGTCTGCTCGTCCGGGGAGCTCACCGTCGCGCTGCGGGCCGGGGTGGATCCGAAGCGGATCGGCTACCACGGCAACAACAAGGCGTACCCCGAGCTGCGGCGGGCCGTGCACGCCGGCGTGGGGCGGATCGT
>DATHAK010000243.1:0-5974 GCA_035296685.1 Blastococcus sp. | reverse complement strand
CCTGGATCCCGTGACCGGGCTCAAGCTCCTGCCGAGCCTGCCCCTCTGCCCGTAGCCGGCGGAGCGTTGGCCCTCAGGAGGGCATTTCCGGTCCCGGAATGCCCTCCTGAGGGACACCGTCGGTCGTCGCCGGACCACAGGGCCCGGACGTGCGAGCGCCCGCCACACCCGAGGGTGTGGCGGGCGCTCCGTCCCCCGTGAAGGTCAGCGCGGCCCGCCGCCCCGCTGGGTGCCGTTGAACACGAAGTTCAGGCTGCTGGTGGCACCCTCGAAGACGTCGCCGGACGCGCTGCTGGGCAGCGTGGCGGTGAGCTTCAGGTGGTCGGTGGCACCCGCGACCTGGGCCGCGCTCGAGGTCAGCGAGACGTTGTCGACCAGGATCGGCCGCGTGAAGTACGTCCGCGCGGTGCCCGAGCAGGTGGGCGCGGACGCACCCGTCGTCCAGGCCACCGAGCAGGACTCGACGGTCAGCTGCAGACCGTTCACCGTGTCCTGGTCGAGGATGCTGGACGCCGTCGCGGTCGACTTCAGGGTGATCGCGCTGAGCGCCTGGTTCCCGTCGTTGACCAGGTCGATGAGGGCGCTGCGCGAGTCGCCGGCGAGCATCGTCCCGCCGGAGAACGGCACGGACGCCCCCGCCGGCGAGCTGACGTCGACGGAGACGACGCCGCTGTCGACCTGCGTGTTGACGGGGCTGGTGCTGTCGGTGAACTGACCGAAGGTGCTGAGCCCGGCCACCGCGACAGCGGCGCCCACGACGCTCAGCGCGCCGACGATCTTCAGTCCGGTGCGACGACGCGTCGTCGTCGTGCTGTCGTTGGTGGTCACGGGTCTCCCCCGAGCTTTGTGCCGGGCGGCGGATCCGCCTGGCGACGTCCCCACGCTGCGCCGCGATCCGCAGGCCGGACGCGAGGAAACCGCAAGGCCTCCGCAAGAAAGGGGGACGTCAGGCCGACGCGCGGGCCGACGGCGGCCGGAGGACGGCGAACGGGTCGGTGACCTCGAGAGCGGGTGACGCGAAGCGGTAGAGCATGGCCGGCCGCCCCCCGGCGCTCCCCGATGGCACGTGCTCGCCGGTCGGCTCCAGGACGCCGCGGCGCAGCAGCACCCGCTGCAGGTTGGTGGCGGTCACGTCGTAGCCCAGCGCGGCGACGTAGATGACGCGGAGCTCGGCGATCGTGAAGGTCGGCGGCGCGAGGGCGAATCCGACGTTGGTGTAGGACAGCTTGGCCCGCAGCCGGCTCAGCGCCGACCCGACGACCGACCCGTGGTCGAACGCCGTCGTCGGCAGGTCGTCGGTGGGGTGCCAGGCGGTGTCGTCGGGGAGCACCGGGTCCAGCTGCGTGGGCACCAGCCCCAGGTAGGCGGTGGCCACCGTGCGGCCCCGCGGGTCGCGCCCCGGGTCGCTGCGGGTCTCCAGCTGCTCGAGGTGCGCGAGCTGCCGGACCTCGACCTTCGACGCCAGTTGGCGGGCGACCGACGCGCCGAGGGTCTCGTCGGGCAGCAACGGGCCGCCGGGCAGCGCCCACGCGCCGGCGAACGGCTCGTTGGAGCGCCGCCACAGCATGACGTGCAGCCGTCCGCACCGGACCTGCAGGACGACGGCGAGCGCCTGGTGCGGGAAGGCGGGGCGCTCGGGCGAGGACCAGACGGATGCCACAGCGGGAATGGTATGTTCTCCGACGAGGTTTTCGCCTGACAGTAAGAAACCACCCCTCGTCCGGAGGTCCCGGTGACCGCAACGCTGTTCGCGCCCACGTCGACGTCCACGAGCTGGACCCCGGACGAGTGGGAGGCCTGGCGCGAGGAGGTGCACCGTCTTGCCGCCGAGCGGGACGCCGTCCTGCTCGCGCACAACTACCAGGCCCCCGAGATCCAGGACGTCGCCCACCACGTCGGCGACTCGCTGGCCCTCTCCCGGATCGCGGCGAGCAGCCCGGAGTCGACGATCGTCTTCGCCGGCGTGCACTTCATGGCCGAGACGGCGAAGATCCTGGCGCCCGGGAAGACGGTCCTGGTGCCGGACGCGAACGCCGGCTGCTCGCTGGCCGACACGATTACCGCCGACCAGCTGCGGGCCTGGAAGGCCGAGCACCCGGGCGCCGTCGTCGTCTCCTACGTCAACACCTCCGCCGAGGTGAAGGCGGAGACCGACATCTGCTGCACGTCGTCCAACGCCGTCGAGGTCGTCGAGTCGATCCCCGCCGACCGCGAGGTGCTCTTCCTCCCCGACCAGTTCCTCGGCGCGCACGTCCAGCGGGTGACCGGCCGGAAGAACATGCGCATCTGGATGGGCGAATGCCACGTGCACGCCGGCATCTCCCCCACCGACCTGCGCGCCAGCGTCGAGGCCGCCCCGGACGCCGAGCTGCTCGTCCACCCCGAGTGCGGCTGCGCCACCAGCGCGCTGTGGATGGTGGGTCAGGGCGACCTCCCCTCCGACCGCGTCCACGTGCTGTCGACCGGCGGCATGCTCGACGAGGCGAAGCGGACGACGGCGAAGCGCGTCCTGGTCGCCACGGAGATCGGGATGCTGCACCAGCTGCGCAAGGCGAACCCGGTTACCGACTTCCAGCCGGTCAACCCCCGCGCCGCCTGCCCCTACATGAAGATGTCGACCCCCGAGAAGCTGCTGCGCGCGCTGCGCGAGGGCCGCGACGAGGTGACCGTCGACCCGGCGATCGCCGCCCGCGCCCGTGCCGCCGTCGAGGCGATGGTCGCGATCGGCACGCCGTCCCCGGTCGGCGAGTGACGTGAGCGAGAGCCTGTCGCGCCTGGTCGCGGCGCTCCCCCTCCCGCCCGCGGAGTGGGCCCGCACGACCGACGTCGTCGTCGTGGGCAGCGGCGCCGCCGGCCTCATGACGGCCGTGGCGCTCGCCGACGCCGGCCGCGCGGTCACCGTCGTCACCAAGGGCGCGCTCGGCGACGGCAGCACGGCGTGGGCGCAGGGCGGCCTGGCCGCCGTCCTCAGCGCCGACGACGACGCCGACCTGCACGTCAACGACACCCTGGTCGCGGGCGCCGGGCTCTGCGACGAGGACGCCGTACGCACCCTGGTCGAGGAGGCGCCCGCCGCGATCGCCGCCCTGCAGGCCCTCGGCGCCCGGCTCGACCCCGGCCCCGACGGCCGCCCGGCGCTCACCCGCGAGGGCGGCCACAGCCGCGACCGGATCGTGCATGCGGGCGGCGACGCCAGCGGCGCGGAGGTCACCCGGACGCTGAGCGGCGCGCTGCGGGCGCGGGGCATCCGGGTGCTGGAGCACACCGTGGCGCTCGACGCACTGCGGACCGGGGACGGCCGCGTGGCCGGCCTCCGGGTCGCGCGGGTGGACGGCGGATCATTGGTCGACGCCGGCGACCTGCGGGCCCGCGCGGTCGTGCTCGCCACCGGCGGCTACGGGCACGTGTACTCCGCGACCTCGGCCCCGGCCGGCGCGACGGGCGACGGACTCGCCCTGGCCCTGCGGGCCGGCGCCGAGATGGCCGACGTCGAGATGGTGCAGTTCCACCCGACCGTGCTGTGGACCGGCCCGGGCGCCGAGGGCCAGCAGGCGCTGATCTCGGAGGCCGTGCGCGGCGAGGGCGCCGTCCTGGTCGACGGGTCGGGACGGCGGATCATGGCCGGCGCCCACCCGCTGGCCGACCTCGCCCCGCGCGACGTCGTCTCGGCCACCATCGCCGCCCACCTCCGCCGGACCGGGGAGCAGCACGTCTGGCTCGACGCGACCGCCCTGGGCACCGACCACGTCGCCCGCCGGTTCCCGGGCATCCTCCGCGCCTGCCGTGCGGCCGGTTTCGACCTGGCTCACGAGCCCGTTCCGGTGGCCCCTGCGGCGCACTACACCTGCGGCGGTGTGCTCGCCGACCTCGACGGGCGCACCTCGGTGGAGGGCCTGTTCGCCGTCGGCGAGGTGGCCTGCACCGGCGTGCACGGCGCGAACCGGCTCGCGTCGAACTCGATCACCGAGGGCCTGGTGGCGGCCCGGCGGTGCGCGGACCTGCTGGCCACCGACCTGCCCGACGGCGGCGAGCCCGTGGAGGCACCCGGCGCCGCCACAGGCGCGATCGACCCGGCGGCCCGGCCGGCGATCACCGCCGCGGCCTCCGCCTCCGCCGGGGTGGTCCGGGACGCGCGCGGCCTGACCGCGTTCGCCGCCGAGCTGGCCGCCGTCCCCCGGCTCCCTGCCGGCCGGCCGCTGGACCTCGCGTCGCTGGAGGCCACCGCGCTGCACACCGTGGCGAGCCTGCTCGCGGCCGCCGCGCTGGCGCGGCCCGAGAGCCGGGGTGCCCACCGGCGGTCCGACGCGCCGGGGACGCGCGAGGAGTGGGCGGTGCGCCTCGTCCACCGGATCGACCGCGCCGGCCACGTCCACACGCGGACGCAGCCGGTGCGCACGCCGGTCGGCGCCCGGGGCGTGGCATGAGCCTCATGTTCGGCGCGGTCCGCCGCGCGCACGCCGACGCCATGTCCGCGGGCGGGCTGGACCCCGCCGACGTGGAGCGGGTGATCCGGCGGGCCTTGGAGGAAGACCTCGCGTACGGCCCCGACGTCACCACCGAGGCGACCGTCCCGGCCCGGGTGCAGGCCATCGGCGACGTCGTCCCGCGGTCGCCGGGTGTGCTCGCGGGCGTGCCCGTCGCGGCCGCGGTCTTCGACCTAGTCGGCGGCCCGGAGGTCGACGTCGTCGTCTCCCGGGCCGACGGCGACGCCGCCCGGCCCGGGGAGCCGGTGCTCACCGTGCACGGGCCGGCGCAGGCGCTGCTGACCGCGGAGCGGACCGCCCTCAACCTGATCGGCCGGCTCTCCGGCGTCGCGACGCTGACCCGTCACTGGGTGGACGCGGTCGCGGGCACCGGCGCCGCGATCCGCGACACCCGCAAGACCACGCCCGGGCTCCGCGCGCTCGAGAAGTACGCGGTGCGCTGCGGCGGGGGCGTGAACCACCGGATGGGGCTGGGCGATGCGGCCCTGGTCAAGGACAACCATGTGGCGGCCGCCGGGGGGATCCGGCCGGCCGTCGACGCGGTGCGCGCACACGCCCCCGGCGTCCCGCTCGAGGTCGAGTGCGACACCCTCGACCAGGTGCGCGAGGCCCTGGCCGCCGGCGTGCAGCTGGTGCTGCTGGACAACTTCGATCTCGTCGACACCGTCGCCGCCGTCGAGCTGGCGCGCGGCACCGGCCTGCGGCTCGAGGCCAGCGGCGGGCTGTCGCTCGCGCGCGCCCGCGAGGTGGCCGCGACCGGCGTGGACTACCTCGCCGTCGGCGCGCTCACGCACAGCGCGCCGGTGCTCGACCTGGGCTTCGACCTCCGCGATTGAGGACGGACCCCGTCCTCCTCAGCGGGTGGTGATCCGCAGGACGATCCGGCTGCCCTCGTCGGTGCTCGTGGCGCTGAAGCCGAGGGCCTCGACCGCCGAGAACTTTGCGGCCTCCGCCACGGTCTCGCCGCCCTGGGCGGCCAGCTGGTCGATCACCCGGCCGAGGTCGACGTAGCCGATGGCGCCCGCGGTGTCGGGGTCGGCGACCGCCGCACCGAACGCCTCCGTGTCGCCCAGACCGCCGTCGGCCACGAGGGCGTCCGCGGTGGGCCCGTCGACGGCGACGACGTAGTCCCGCTCCCCGAACGAGTAGACGGGGGCGATGCCGGCGCCCGACGAGCTCAGCAGACCGTCGAGCACCCCGGCCGCGGCCTCCGGCTCCTCGGTGACGACGCGCGCACCGACCGCGGGGGCGTCGAGGTCGCCGAAGGCCGCCACGACGAGGTCGGTGCCCAGCATCGTGCGGAGGTCGTCGGGGAGCGCGATGCCGAGCTCCGCGAGCGGCTCCTCGACGCCGTCGAGGGCACCGGACGCCGCCATCTGGTCCCAGGCCGCCACCGCGGCGTCCCCGAGACCGGCCCCGGACAGCGCGGCGAGCGTGTCCTCCGGCAGGTCCTGGGCCAGGCGCGTGGGCTCCCCGGCCGGCACGCGGAT
>DATHAK010000242.1:0-6550 GCA_035296685.1 Blastococcus sp. | reverse complement strand
TGGTCGACAGGCCGCCCCGGGAGCGCCCGATCGCATGATCGGGCGGCTCTTCCCGCGGGTTCTTGTACTCGACTCAGCCCCCCGTGTGGCGCACCGGGCGGCGGCCGGCGGGCTCCTCCACCCGGCTGGCGTTGGTCGCGTGCTGATGGGCCCGGTTGATCGTGGAGTCCACGCTGACCATCCAGTCGATGTCTCCCGCGGCCTGCGCTTCGGCGAGCAGTCGGGCGTGGATCTTGTCCCACGTGCCGTCGGTGCTAAACCGGTGGTGCCGTTTCCACACCGTCTGCCACGGGCCGAACGAGGCCGGCAGGTCACGCCACCCGACACCGGTGCGAAACCGGTAGATCACCCCTTCCACGACCTGCCGGTGATCGCGGAAGGGGCGTGACCTCACGCCGTCCGAGGACGGCATCAACGCCTCAATCCGCTCCCATTGAGCGTCGGTCAGGATTTGATCGCGAGACATCTCCGCAGCAAATCAGCCCACCACGCCTGACTTGGGAGACACGCCCTAGGTGTTCGCCAGGCGTGCAGCGACGACCTGGCCGCGGTACCGGTAGATCTCGTCCGCGGCACCACGGCCGGGTGCCCCAGCTCGACTCGCGAGCGGTTCAGGCGGCCGAACGGGAGCCCAGCACCTTGATGACGTCCGCGCTGCTGGTCACCGTCGCGAGCAGCGGCAGCGTGTGGGTCACCTGGAACTCGTGGGCCTCCTGCCACGCCCCGGCGGTGCAGTCCTCCGGGACGACGACGGTGAAGCCGCGGTTCACGGCCTCGAGGCAGGCACCGGGGACGCCGACGTTCGTCGAGACACCCGTGATCATCACGGTGGTGGCGCCCCACGACCGCAGCACCGGTTCGAGTTCGGTGTTGTGGAAGGGGCTGAGGCCGTGCACCCGGGTGAGCACGAAATCACGCTCGTCGGGGGTGAGCTCGGGGTGGATCTCCGCACCGGGGCTGCCCTCCACGACCGTGCCCTTCTTGACCAGCGAGCCCAGCAGGAGCGAGTTCGCGATGGTCCCGACGCCGTCCCGGCGAGGCACGATCGTCGAGTGCACGACGAGCACACCGGCCTCCCGGCACGCTGTGGCGAGCGCGGCGATGTTCGCGATGACGTCGCGCCGCTGGATCTCGCCCGCGAGCCCGGCGTTGCCGGCGAACTCGTGATTGACCATGTTGTTCTGGCACTCGTTGATGACCAGCGCCGCGCGCTCGCCCTTGTCCAATCCTCTGACGCCCATCCCCGGATCCTCGCAAACAGTGAACTAGATTCACCAGCCCGTGGCGGTGCGGCCGATCGATGCGAGGTGCGATGACGAGCCTGACGCTCACGAAGCTGATCCACGTCAACCAGCTGGTCGACGATTTCGATGCCGCCCGCTCCTTCTACGCCGAGGTCTTCGGAGCCCGGGAGTACTGGACCGGCTATGACGAGGGGGAGCGCCGCGACGCCAGCCTCTTCGTCGTCGGTGACGCGTGTATCGAGCTGTTCGCTCCGCGCGACCGCCGGTCCCTGCTCGGCGCCTCCTTGGAGCGATTCGGCAACAGCTGGCACTCCTTCGAGTGGCAGGTGCCCGATCTCGGGACGGCGAAGGCTGTGCTCGACGAGCGGGGCATCCGCACCCCCACGTACCGCCCGGGCTCCTTCCTGATGACCCACCCGGGCGACTGTCACGGCATGCTGATCGAGCTGTGCCCCCTGGAGATGACCGGGGACCCGCGCATCGAGCCGGGGTGGAGCTCCACGCCGTGGCGGGACGAGCACCCGCTGGGCATCACGGGGCTGCAGTCGCTCACCGTCGCCGTGCGGGACCTGGCCGGCGCGACCGCGTGGTTGGCCGATCTGGTCGGGGCCGAGGTGCTCCACCGGGGCGAGAACGAGGTCCTCGACGCGTTCGTCAGCCGTGTCCCGACCGCCGACCACGTCGTCGAGCTCGTGCAGCCGCGCTCGGCGGAGGGGCCGGTGGCCGACTACCTGCGGCGCTACGGCCAGCGGCTGCGGTCGATCGAGTTCGGGGTGCTCGACGCCGACCGTGCGGCAGCTCACCTGACCGGTGCCGGGCTCCGGGTCGTGGACGGCAGCCGGCCGGGCGCGATCGCGGTCGCGGAGGAGGACAATTGGGGGGTTCGCTGGGAGTTCGCCACCGCCCCGGCGGCCGCGATCTGAGCACGGCTCCTCCGTACGGCGACCCTTGGGGATTGAGTAGCCTGAAACACCGCGCGGCAGCTAGGCTGAGCGTGGCCTGACCCCGATCCGTAGTGGAGCAGCGATGCGGCTGGAGACCCCGCCCGAGCTCGAGGAATTCCGCCGCGAGGTTCGTGAGTTCATCGAGAAGAACGCCCCTGGCGTCAAGACCCGCACGGGCGTCCGGGCACCGGAGCCGGAGCAGATGCCGGCGATCCGGGCGTGGACGGCAGCGCTGTACGAGGCTGGGTTCCTCGGCATCAACTGGCCCGCCGAGTACGGCGGTCGTCCCGGCGCGCATCCGATGGAGTCCTTCATCGTCGCGGAGGAGATCGCCCGCGCCCGCACGTGGGCGCCGATCGGCGCGGCGGCCCTGGCCTCGGCGGCGATCATCGAGTTCGGCACGCCCGAGCAGCAGAAGCACTTCCTGCCACGGATCCGCAGCTGCGAGGACGTCTGGTGCCAGCTGTTCAGCGAGCCCGGCGCAGGGAGCGACCTCGCGTCGCTGCAGACCCGTGCGGTCCGCGACGGCGACGAGTACGTGGTCACCGGCCAGAAGGTCTGGACGACCAACGGCCAGCACGCGGACATGGGCTACCTGCTCGCGCGCACCAACCCCCAGGCTCCCAAGCACCGTGGAATCACCGCGTTCGCCCTCGACATGCGCACGCCGGGCGTCGATCTGCGTCCGCTGCGGGAGATCACCGGGACCACCGACTTCAACGAGGTCTTCCTCGACAACGTCCGCGTCCCCGCGGAGAACGTCATCGGCGAGGTGGACAACGGCTGGCGGGTCGCCAACAGCAGCCTGTCGCACGAGCGCTCGGGCGTCGCGGCGAACGGCATCGAGATGTTCCGTCAATTGGACGATCTGCTGAAGCTGGCGAAGTCCGCCGGCCGGCTCGACGACGGCGCGGTGCGCGACCGCATCGGCGACCTCGCCACCCGCGTGCACGTGAACGCAGCCATCGCGAAGCTCGTGCAGTCGCGGATGCTCGCGCGCACGGAGACGCCGGCGGAGGCCCCGCTGTCGAAGATCTTCTTCAGCGAGATCAACCACGACCTGGCGGTGGCGGGCATGGCGTTGCAGGGCACCGACGGGCTCCTCACGGAGGAGGACCCGGACGCCGTCGCCGGCGGTTGGTGGCAGGACGCCTACCTGTACGCGCGGGCGTACACGATCGCCGGCGGTGCCAACGAGGTGCTGCGCAACGTCGTCGCCGAGCGCGCCTTCCAGCTGCCGCGCGAACCCGCCTGATCCGCAGCTCTCTCGCCGGCGCGAGCCGGTACACACCCCGCCCGGGGCCCGGGCGTCCGCCTGACCGATCGGAACTGTCATGCCTCTGGCCATCACCCAGGACCACCGCGAACTGGCGGACGTGGTCCGCTCATTCGCCACCGGCAACGCGTTGCGGGACGAGACCCGGCGACTGCTGGAGAAGCCGCCGGTGGCGGACGACCCGGGCATGGTGTGGCGGCAGGCCGGCGACCTCGGCTGGGCCGGGCTGCACCTGCCCGAGCAGCACGGAGGTTCCGGGTTCGGGCTCGCCGAGCTCGCGATCGTGCTCGAGGGGCTCGGGGCGGTCGCCGCCTCGGGCCCGCTCCTGTCCAGCGCCGTGGCGTCTGCGGTGGTCGCCCGCGTGGGCACGCCCGAGCAGCAGGCCGCGCTCCTCCCGACCCTCGCCGACGGCTCGACCGCGGCCGCAGTGGCGGTGGGGGAGTCCGACGGCGACGTGATCACGCTCGGCGGTGCCTGGGCGGCGCTCCATCTGCTGCCGGCGGGCGACGACCTGGTGGTCGTAGCGGCCCACGACCTCTCCGTGGAGACCGTTCCCGGCATCGACCCCTCGCTGGGCCTGGCCCGTGTCCGGGTCGACGGCCCTCCGGCCGGCGAGATCCTCGCCGGTGGCCGGGCGGCGGCCCGCACGGTGCTCCGGGTGCTGGCGGCGGCGGAGGCCGCCGGGGGCGCCCGGGCGACGCTCGACATGGCACTGGCCTACGCCAAGGTCCGCGAGCAGTTCGGCCGCACCATCGGCAGCTTCCAGGCGGTCAAGCACCACCTGGCCGACATGCTCATCCGCAGCGAGCAGGCGGTGGCCGCCGCGTGGGACGCGGCGCGCGTGTCCAGCACTGGGCCCGAGGCAGACCTCGCCGCCGCCATCGCGACGGTGATCGCGGCAGAGGCCTACGAGACCAATGCCCGCATGAACATCCAGGTCCACGGCGGCATCGGCTTCACCTGGGAGCACGATGCCCACCTCTACCTGCGCCGCGCCGCTGCCCTGTCGGCGGTGACCGGGGCGCCGGACACCGCCGCCGAGGACGTCTGGACCATCTCCGCCGGCGGGGTCCGCCGGAAGGACGACGTGGAACTCCCGCCGGAAGCCGAGCACTTCCGCCGCGAAGCGCGCGCGCTCGTCGAGCGCTTCACGGCCACGGCACCGGAGGAGCGGCGCAGCCTGCTGGTCGACGAGGGGTACCTCGTCGCCCACTGGCCGAAGCCCTGGGGCCGCGCGGCGTCCCCGATCGAGCAGTTGGTGATCGAGCAGGAGCTGGACGGGATCGGCCTGCCCGATCTCGGCATCGGCGGCTGGGTGCTGCTCACGCTCACCCAGACGGCCTCGCCGGAGCAGATCGAGCGGTGGCTGCGGCCCAGCCTGCTGGGCGAGCTCACCTGGTGCCAGCTGTTCAGCGAGCCCGGCGCCGGTTCCGACGCCGCCGCGGTGCAGACCCGTGGGGTGCGGGTCGAGGGTGGCTGGCGGGTCACCGGCCAGAAGGTGTGGACCTCCAACGCGCAGAACTGCAACCGGGGGCTGGCCACCATCCGCACCGATCCTGCCGCGTCCAAGCACAAGGGGGTGACCGCCGTCGCCGTGGACCTGACCGCGCCGGGGGTCACGGTCCGGCCGCTGCGCGAGCTCACCGGCGACGCGATCTTCAACGAGGTCTTCTTCGACGACGTCTTCATCCCGGACGAGGACGTCGTGGGGCAGCCCGGCGAGGGGTGGAACGTCGCCCGGGCGACGCTGGGGAACGAACGCGTCAGCATCGGTGGCGGTTCGGGGAGCGGACGGCGTGGCACGGCGCTGGCCCTGCTCGACGTCCTCGCGCAGTACGCGCCGGACGACGTCGGGCTGGGGCGGGACGTCGGCCGGCAGATCGCTCAGCAGCAGTCGGCGCGGCTGCTCAACCTGCGTGCCGTGCAGCGTGCGGTGGCCGGCGCCGAGCCGTCGGCGGAAGGCAACGTGACCAAGTTCCTCGTCGCCATCCAGAGCCAGACGATCAGCGAGCTCGGCCTGCGCATCGCCGGACTGGCCGGAGTCGTGGCCCGCGACCAGGATGTGGCGACGCAGTACCTCTACGCGCGGGCCATGACGATCGCCGGCGGCACCTCCGAGGTCACCCGCAACGTGATCGCCGAACGGATCCTCGGTCTACCGCGCGAGGCGGTCCGCTGACCTCCCGCTGAAAGGACGCGGGGCCCGACCCACTCGTGGGGTCGGGCCCCGCCTGCGTTCCGGCCCAGGAAAGGGGCGGGCCCCGAGACTCCCAGGGCCCCGACGGGTGGACCCGTCGTCTCGGGTGACGAGTGCTCACCTGAATCCGGTTCGGTCAGCTGCGGCCGAGGATCGCTGAGTTCTCCGCCTGCCAGTCGATCTTCACCCGGCGGTGGGCGATCAGCCAGCGGTCGCCTCGGCGGACGAACCTGTCGATGTAGACGCCGCTGTGGTCGAGCCCGACGGGAGTCAGGACCATGAAGTACGTCCACGCGTTGGCGGCATCGGTGCCGTCGAACTCGATCCGTCGGGTGGTCAGGTTGTGCCGGAGGAACACGCGCGGCCGGTCCTCGCCGGTCGCTTCGGCGCGCTTGGCGTGGACGGCGGGGGAGAGCGCCGCCCTGATGGCGTCGTGACCGGCGTAGGACCCGCGGTCGAGCTCGAGAACGCCGTCGTCGGTGAAGGCGGTGAGGAGGCCGTCGAGGCGCCCCCGGTCGCCGTCGGTGTTGTAGACCGACTGCGTGTGGGCGATCGCCTCGCGGGCGACCAGCTGCTCCGGTGTCAACGAGACTCCCTTACTCGGCGCGGGGGGCGCCTGACGGCCCGACCGGAGAGCCTGCCGGCACGACGGGCTGCCGCACGGGGCGGGTCGGAGGTGAATAACTAGCTTACTCATTGTGTGATTACCGTCCAGGCCGGCGGCGGTGCATCACGCGACGGCGCGCTCGGTGAGGTGCCGGTCATGGTCCGGCCCTGCGGACGACGCGGGCGGCCGTCCGGTAGAGATATGACCGTGCCATCGACTGCCTCCGCCAGTGAACCCGACCTCTTCGACGTGCTCGAGCTGGAGGAGATCGACCGCGATCTG
>DATHAK010000241.1:0-71257 GCA_035296685.1 Blastococcus sp. | reverse complement strand
TCATCGCCGACAAGCCGGAGAAGAACGCTCCGGCCATGCCCGGCGGCGACGGCGGCATGGGCGGCATGGACTTCTGATGAAGGACCCCGTCCTCCCCACCCCTCGCTAGCTCGGGGCGGGGCCCGGGACGGGGCCGTTCCATCGCCTCACCTCCGGCAGGGGCGGTCCGCTTCGGCGGGCCGCCCCTGTCGGCGTCTCGGGAGTCGTCCCTGATCAGCACTGCCCCAGCGGGGTCTCCTCGACGGCGGGATCCCGCTGGGTCAGTGGTGATCGACGGCCCCCGCCGTGCCCTCTCGCGGAACGCCACCGCCGAGATCGGGGAAATCGGGCTCATTCCAGGTCCGGAGACCCCGATAACCGGCATCTCGCGTGCGCCGAGGTCACTCCGGGGCGAAGACGCAGAACTCGTTGCCCTCCGGGTCGGCGAGCACGTCCCATTCGATGTCGTCGTCCTGCGGCCGCACCATCGTCGCGCCGGCGGCCAGCAGTGCGGCCGTGTCCCCGAGGACGTCGAAGTGCATCCGGTTCTTCCCGATCTTCGGCTCGGGCACCGGCACGATCCACATCAGCGGACCGGCACCGGTCGGGTCCACGATCGGCACCGGCCAGTCGGCGGGGCGGGGCTCGTCGTCCTCCGGGGTCGCGGCGTCCTCGAGGTCGTCCCGGCGCACGTAGCCCATCGCCGCGCACCACCAGTCGGCGAGGGTCTGGTGGTCGCGGGCGTCGAGACAGAGGTCCTTGAACCGGGCGGGTGCGTCAGGCATGACCGCGGAGGGTAGGCGACCCTCCGTGACCGTGATCATCGGGACCTCGGGCTGGCAGTACCGCGACTGGCGCGGGCTGTTCTATCCGCCCAAGCTGCCGCAGCGGCTGTGGCTCGAGCACTACGTCCAGTTCTTTGCCACGGTCGAGAGCAACAACGCCTTCTACCGCCTGCCCGAGCTCACCACCTTCCAGAAGTGGCGCGAGCGCACCCCGCCCGACTTCCGGTGGGCCGTCAAGGCCAGCCGGTTCCTCACCCACATCAAGCGGCTGCGCGAACCGGAGGAGCCCGTCGGCCGGCTGATGGAGCGGGCCGCCGGGCTGGCCGACAAGCTCGACACCATCCTCCTGCAGCTGCCGCCGACCCTGAAGGCCGACACCGACCTGCTGCGCGAGTGCCTGGCGCACTTCCCGCCCGGCACCCGGGTGGCGGTCGAGCCCCGGCACGACAGCTGGTGGACCGACGAGGTCCGGGCCCTGCTCGAGCGCTACGGCGCCGCCCTCTGCTGGGCCGACCGCGACGAGAAGCCCGTCGCCCCCCTTTGGCGCACCGCCGACTGGGGGTACCTGCGCTTCCACCACGGCTACGAGGCGTGGCGCTACCGGCCCGAGACGCTGCAGCTGTGGGCCGACCGGCTGGCCGCCACCTGGGGGCCCGGCGAGGACGTCCTCGTGTACTTCAACAACGACCCGGGGGGTGCGGCGACCATCGACGCCGTCCACTTCGCCGGCGCCGTCCGCCGGGCCGGCGGGAGGCCGACCCGGGTCCCGACCGCCGAGCAGGCGCTCGGCCGGGCGTGGGAACCCCTGCAGAAGACCCCAGGAGTGCCCACGCCCGACGGGAGGCTGACCGCGTAGATCAGTCGTCGTCGCTTCCGCCGCCGTGACCGGAGGAGTCGCTGCCCGAACCGCTGCCCGAGTTGTCGTCGTCCGAGTCGTCATCGCCGCCGTGGTGGCCGGAGTCGTCGTCCTCGTGGTCCTCGACCTCGGCGCTGTGCGTGGCGGTCGAGCTGGTGCCGGCGGTGGAGTCGTCCTCGTCGTGGTCGCGCCCGCTGTTGACGCTGCCAGGGCCGGAGTTGTCGGTGCGCACGGCCGCGGTGGTGGACTCGACGCGGCCACCACGGTTCTGGTGGATGCCGTCGTCGTCACCCGGCTCCGGGCTGTGGGTCGTCTCAGCGGCCGGCGTGGACGACGGCGCGTCAGTCGTCTCGATGCCGGGCACGTCGCCGGGGCCGTCGACCTTGGAGTCCCGGGTCTCGACGGCCTCGGTCGCGCGGTCGTCCGCGGAGTCCGGGAGGTCGAACGGGGTGACCGACTCGATCGCGGCGGCGACGCCGTCCTGGACCGGACCGGGCAGGATGCCCGCCGCGCCCGCACCGGTCACGCCGGCGACGGCGATGCCGAGGCCGGCGGTCGCCTGGACCACGGTCGAGGCAGAAGCAACCTTGGCCGCGAGAACGGCGAGACCTTCGAAGACAGCCACGAGGACCCCCTGACGCGCCGCTCGCGCGGTCGCTGACGGTGCCGGTCTGCGCCGGCTCTCCGACGGTTATCGGCCGCCCGCGGCAAAACTTGAATGTTCCAGCATCACTCGCCAGGGTCAGCCGGTCAGGGCGACGGCGTCCTCGGTGTGCCGGACGCCCAGCTGCTCCGCAGCCTCGCCGAGCAGCCGCTGGACGGCGAGGGTGTCGGCCAGCGGCATCACCGCGCTCTCCGACCGCCCCGCCCGCACGCATTCGGTGACCTCGATCAGCTCGTGCGCGTACCCGGCGCCGAGCGGCGGGCGGGTGATCTCCTCGGGCTCGGCGCCGGCCCGGTGCAGGACGATCGTCTCGGGGTGGTGGAAGCGGGGGAGGACGTCGATCCAGCCCGTCGTGCCGAACACGCGGGCCTGCCCGGGCAGCGCGTTGCGCAGCGAGGTCATCAGCGCGGCCGAGCGGCCGTCGCCGTGGTCGAGGAGCAGGGTGGCCTCGGCGTCGGCCCCCGACGGGAAGAGCGAGCCGGTGACCAGAACGCGCTCGGGCGTGCCCAGCAGCATCTGGGCGAACGAGGCGACGTAGACGCCCAGGTCCAGCAGCGCCCCACCGCCGAGGGCGAGGTCGAACAACCGGTCGACCGGGTCGTACTCCCGCGCGACCCCGAGATCGGCCTGCACCGAGCGGACTTCCCCGATCGCGCCGTCGGCCACCAGCTCGCGCACGGCGACGACGGCCGGCTGGAAGCGGGTCCACATCGCCTCCATGACGAAGACGCCGGTCTCCCGGGCCCGGGCGACCACCTCCTCCGCGCCGGCGGTGGTGGCGGTGAACGCCTTCTCGATCAGCAGCGCCTTGCCGGCATCGAGGGCGCCGAGGGCGATCGGGTGGTGCTGCGGGTGCGGCGTCGCCACGTAGAGGACGTCGACGTCCGGGTCGGCCATGATCTCGGCGTAGGAGCCGAAGGCGCGGTCCAGGCCGTGCCGGGCGGCGAAACCCTCGGCGCGCTCCAGCGACCGGGACGCGACGGCGACGGCGCGGGCGCCCTCGACGACGGCGAAGTCCTCGACCACCTTCTCCGCGATGCGGCCCGGTCCGACGACGCCCCAGCGAATCTCCTCGTCCACCCGCCGAACGCTAGCCGGGGACGGCAGACTGCCTCCCGTGGCCGTCCTCATCGACAACCCGGTGTGGCCGTGGCGGGGCCGGCTCTGGTCGCACCTGGTCAGCGACGTGTCCTACGAGGAGCTGCACGCGTTCGTGGCCACCGAGCTCGGCATCCCGAGGCGCGCGTTCCAGGGCGACCACTACGACATCCCCGAGGACCTCTACGAGATCGCGGTGGCAGCCGGCGCGCAGCCGGTGGGGCGACGGGAGCTGCTCAGCCGGCTGGTGGCGGCGGGTCTGCGTCAGAAGAAGCCGCGCGGCGCCTGAGCAGGGTGAGCTCGGCGGTCAGGTTGGCCCTCGCCGCGTCGGTCCACAGCCGCGCGGCCTCCGCCGTCCGGAACAGGGCGGGCAGCGCGAGCAGGTGCTCCAGGACGGCGATCCGCCCCGTGGTGAACTCCTCGTCGGACAGGTGCCCGTACTCCTCCCGGATCGCCGACGCGTACGCGGCGTAGGACTCCGGCGGGCTGGCCAGCACCGCCAGGTCGGCGTCGCAGAGCACCGCACCGTTCGCGTCGCCGTCGGCGGGGTCGTGCCCGGCGGTCAGCAGCACCAGGCGGACTGCCTCGTCGAGGCGCTCGCCGGGCACCAGCCCGCGCAGCCCGGCCCGCGCCCGTTCGGCGCTGACCTGCTCGTTGTCGGCGCGCTCCGGGTCGTAGACGACGTCGTGGTACCAGGCGGCCAGCCGGACGGCGTCGGCGTCGGCCGCCGTCGCTGCCAGTTCCTCCACGAGCCCGAGGACGGCGGCCAGGTGCGCGAGGCCGTGGTAGCGGCGGTGCGGCTCGCTCCAGGCCGCCACGACGGCGGCCCACTCGGTGCGCGAGGTCGGGGAGTCGCCGGCCAGCCGCGCCCACGCCTCGAACCCGACGAGCGAGCCGTTCGGCGCGGTCATCGGACGCCGCACGTGCGCAGCGTCAGCAGCGCGAAGGCACGCGCCGCGGTGACGAGTTCGGCGACCGACACCTTCTCGCGCGGCCCGTGCGCCAGGTTCAGGTCGCCGGGCCCGTAGTGCAGCGTGGGGATCCCGGCCGCGGCGTAGAGGCGCAGGTCGCTCCCCGCGGCGATCGCCCGTTCCTCGGTGCGCCCGCCCCCGGCGTGGGCGACGGCCGACCGCACCGCGGGCAGCAGCCCGTGGCCCGCGGGCAGCTCGCCGCTCGCGAAGGCGCCGCCGGTCCAGGTGACGCGGACCGGGTGTGCCGCCAGCCACCCGTGGCCCGCGCAGATACCGGCGACGCGGGTCTCGAACGCCTCCTTCGCCGCTGCGACCGGCTCGCCGATCCGCACCCCGTACCGCCCCTCGGCGACCAGCCGGTCGGGCACGGAGCTGGCCCAGTCGCCGGCCCGCACCCGTCCGATCGAGATCCCGTACGGGTAGCGCGCGTCGCCGAAGCGCGGATCGGCGTCCTGCTGGCGCTCGGCCTCGAACTCGACCAGTCCCGCGTGCACCACCTCGAACAGCTCGAGGGCGCTGACCCCCTGGTCGCGCATGCCTGCGTGCGCGGCCGCGCCGGTCACCTCCACCCGGAAGGTGAGGGCCCCCGCGTTGGCCGTGACGACGGCCTGCGCGGTCGGCTCGGGGATGACGCACAGATCGCCCCGGTGGCCGCGGCGCAGCGTGGCCCAGGTGCCGAGACCGCCGTCCTCCTCGCCGACCACGCCGTGCAGGCCGACCGGCCGGACCAGCCGGATCCCGGCCGCCCGCACGGCCGCCAGGGCGGCGAGGGAGGCGACGACGCCGGCCTTCATGTCGCAGGCGCCGCGCCCGTGCACCGCGCCGCCGTCCAGCCGGGGCACGAAGGGGTCGCCCGGCCACAGGTCGGGATCGCCGGGCGGAACGACGTCGGTGTGACCGGAGAACACCAGCGCGGGGTCGCCGTCCTCGGCGCCGGGGTACGTACCGACGACGCCCCATGCCTCCGTGCGGGTCACCTCCTGGCCGGGGGCGTCCGGGGCCGTTGCGGCCTCCGCGAGGTCGATCGGCCACCGGTCGACGGTGTAGCCGAGGTCCTCCAGCCAGTCGCCGAGCAGGTGCTGCACCTCGCTCTCGGCCGGTGTCCCGCCCACCGAGGGGACGGCGATCAGCCGGCGCAGGCGGTCGACCGCCCACTGCTCGTCGACGGCGTCGAGGACTCCGGCCTCCGCGTCGGTCAGGTCTCCCACGGCCGGAGTCTGGCACGCGCCGGAGGGTCCACCGCGTGGCCGGGGGCCGCTAGCTTGACCGGGGTGACGACCCCGCCTCCACCGCCCGGCTGGTACCCCGATCCCGCCGGCAGCGGGGGAACCCGCTGGTGGGACGGTCAGGGCTGGACCGATCACGTCCAGCACGCCGCTCCGCCGCCGGCCCCTCCGCCTCCGCCACCGCCCCCGCCGGTCGCCGTGCCGTCCCCGGCGCCCGCCGTCCCGCCTCCGGCGCCCGCCATGGCCCCGGCGGGAACTGCGCCGTCCGGTGGGTACGCCACCGGCCCGGGTCAGCGAACCGGTCCCTCGCTGTACGAGCAGCCGGTGCTCCTCGTCAGCCAGAAGACCAAGCTGATCGAGCTCACCAACGATTACGCGGTCTACGACGGCCAAGGCCAGCAGATCGGTGCCGTCGTCCAGGTGGGGCAGAGCACGCTGAAGAAGGCCGTCCGCTTCGTGTCCAACCTCGACCAGTTCCTGACCCACACGCTGGAGGTCCGGGACGCCTCCGGCCCGGTCCTGGTGCTGACGCGGCCGGCGAAGCTGGTGAAGTCGCGGGTCGTCGTGACCCGGCCCGACGGGGCGCCGATCGGCGAGATCGTGCAGGCCAACGTGTTCGGGAAGATCCGGTTCGACCTGCTGGCCAACGGTCAGCTGGTCGGGGCCATCCAGGCGGAGAACTGGCGGGCCTGGGACTTCGCGATCACCGACCACGCGGGGGTCGAGGTCGCCCGCATCACGAAGAAGTGGGAGGGCCTGGCGCGGACGCTGTTCACCACCGCCGACCGGTACGTCGTCCTCGTGCACTTCCGGCTGCCCGAGCCGCTCGCGAGCATGGTGATCGCCTCGTCGCTGACCGTCGACACGGCGCTCAAGCAGGACGACCGGGGCCTGAATTAGTTCGCGAACCTGCCCGCTCGGGCAGGGCGCGGACACCTCGCCGCGGGTAGCCTCGAAGAGGTCCGGGCCGGGTGCCACGTGCCCCCGGGTGCCATTTGGTTACCGCCTTCACGGACTACCGCCCCGACCTCGGTCGGGGGCTGGAGCCGGGTTGTGCATCTCGCCGCGAGGCGGCCGTCATCCGGTCCGGACCCGAACGCAGGAGAGCCCCCGTCCCTCGGGACGGGGGCTCTCCTGCTCAGTGGATCAGTAGGTCTCGTCCGTCGTGGTGCGCTGCACCGGGCCGCCGGCCGCGGGGGCGCCGTAGCCCTCACTGTGCGTCACGCGGCGGCGGGAGCGCGGGCCCCACACCGCGACCTCGAGCACGATGCCCAGGGCGCCGACGATCATCAGGATCCAGCCGACCACCTGCAGGTCGACACCGCTGACGTCGACGCGCAGCGCGAAGGTCAGGATCGCGCCGAGCGCGAGCAGGACGATGGCAGTTCCGAGTCGCATGCTGACTCCCTTCCTCACGGTCGCGGACCGGTTCGTCCGGGCACGCGGAACCGGCGGCGGTCGCCGCAGGAGAACGGTGCCCCGCGGGCGGCCGGCCCAACCGCCCCTGTCGCCCGAACGAGTGCCCTAAGGGGGCCTCAGACGCCGCCGGGCGCCCAGGACTGCGTGACCGCCCGATGCCCGGGGGTGTCCCTCAGAACGACCGTTGTCCTCGTCCCAGGAACGACGAGAGGAACGGTCATGACGGACTACTTCATGAATCCCGCGCTCGACGCCGAGCTGGCCTACCGCCGCGAGGTGCTGCAGGCGGCCGGCCGCGGAACCCGTACCCGCCGCGGCGCCTGGTTCCGCAACCGCCGTCGGGCCCGCTGACGGTTCCGTCCGCCGTGCCCGCCGGGGCGGTTCTGTCCGGGGTCCGTGCCACGATCGACGCCGTGCCACGCTGGGACGACGCGCCGATGGTGGGACGGGCCGAGGAGCTCGCCCGCCTGATGGCCCATGTCGAGCGCGGGGCCGCCGGCCGTACCTCCGCCGTCCTGCTTGCCGGTGACGCGGGCGTCGGCAAGACCCGGCTGCTGGACGAACTCAGCTCCCGAGCCGCCGCTCGGGGCGTGCGGGTGCTGACCGGACACTGCGTCGACCTTGGGGACGTCGGCCTGCCCTACCTGCCGTTCGTCGACCTGCTCCGCCCGGTGGCCGACGATCCGGAGCTCGCCCCCGTCGCCACGGGCAACCCTGCGCTGACCGGGCTGCTGGCAGGCCGGCCAGGTGCGGTGGTCCCGGTGCCGCCTGCCGACGACGGCCGCGAGCTCGGCCGCCCGCTACCGCGCCGCGCGGCGCCCCAGCCGGTCGACGACGGCCGGCTGCAGCTGTTCGAGTCGGTCGCCGGCCTGATCTGCGAGGTCGCGGCCGCCGGGCCGCTGCTGATCGTGCTGGAGGACCTGCACTGGGCCGACCGGTCCAGCCGCGACCTGCTGCGCTACCTCCTGGCCCGGCTGGTCGACGTGCCGGTCGCGGTCGTCGCCTCCTACCGGGCCGATGACCTGCACCGTCGTCATCCCCTGCGCCCGCTGCTGGCCGAGCTGGTGCGGCTGCCGGGCGTCGAACGGATCGAGCTGGCGCCGCTCCCCGACGCCGACGTCGGAACGCTGGTGCGCCGACTGGCGGACTCCTCGGGGCTGAGTGACGCCGACGTGGCCGACGTCGTCGCCCGCGCGGAGGGCAACGCGTTCTACGCCGAGGAGCTGTTCGCCGCCGGCCTGCACGGCGAGGCTCTGCCGCTCGGGCTGACCGACGTCCTGCTGGCGCGGGTCGAGCAGCGCTCCCCGCACACGCAGCAGGTGCTCAAGGTGGCGGCGGTCGCGGGGCGGCGGGTCCGGCACGAGCTGGTCGCCGCGGTCAGCGGACTGGCCGCGGGTGACCTCGACGGCGCCCTGGCCGAGGCGGTGCACCACCACCTGCTGGTCGTGTCCGACGACGGGCGCTACCGGTTCCGGCACGCGCTGCTGCGCGAAGCGGTGCTGGCCGACCTGCTGCCGGGGGAGCGGGTGCGGTTGCACGCCGCCATCGCCTCCTACCTGGCGGCGAACCCGGGCGCGGGCACCGCGGCGGAGCGGGCGCACCATGCGCGCGAGAGCAACGACCTCGCGGGCGCGTTCGAGGCCTCGCTGGAGGCCGCCGTGGCCGCGTGCCGGGTGGGGGCGCCGGCCGAGCAGCTCCTGCATCTCGAGGCCGCGACGGCGCTCTGGTCCGCGGTTCCCGACGCGGTCGAGCGGGCCGGTCGCGACCAACCGGCGCTGCTGCTGGAGACGGCGGGGGTCGCCCGGACGGTCGGGGAGCTGCACCGCGCCGTCGCCCTGCTCCGTGCGGCGCTGGACCTGCTGGGCCCGGATGCCGACCCCGCCGCGCGGGCGCGGGTGCACTACACGCTGGCCCAGGCGATGGTGCGGGTGGAGGACGTCGCCGGTGCTCACCGCGAGAGCGCCGCCGCCATGGCCCTGGTCCCGCCCGAGCCGCCGTCGGAGGTGCGCACCTGGGCCGCGGCGACCCACGCCCGCATGAGCTACGCGGCCGGCCTGATGGAGGAGGGGGACGCGGCCGCCGACGAGGCGCTGGCGGCCGCCGACGCGCTGGGGCTGCACAGCGCGTGGTCCGACACCGTGGTCTCCCAGGTGCGGTCGCGCGGACAAGCCGATGCCGCGATCGTGCAGCGTCGGTTGGAGGAGGCGCTGGATCGGGCTCGCCGCTCGGCCGACGTCGACGTGGAGATGCGGGTGCTGTTCAACCTCGCCTCGGTCGCGTTCGAGTCCGGCCGGATCGAGGAGACGCTGAGCTGGACGCGCCGGGCGACCGCCCGGGCGCGCGAACTGGGGATCGAGTGGTCGTTCTACCCGGCGGAGCTGCGGCACCTCCAGGTGACCGCGCTGTACATGGCCGGCGAGTGGGACGCCAGCCTCGCCGAGGCCGATCTCCTCGCTCGCGTGCCGGAAATGGCGGCGCACGTGCGCGCCGCCGGGCTGCTCGTCCAGGTGGGGCGCGGCGACCCCGCCGCCCGGGAGCGGCTCGCCTGGGCCCGGTCGTTGATCCCGCGACTGCACGAGCACGTGCTCCTCGCCCTGGTGACGGCCGCGTCCGAGATCGACCTGGCGGCCTGGGACGGCGACGCCCGGACCGCGCTCGACGTCGGCGCCGCGGCGAGCCGCCGGCTGCAGACGCAGTGGGCGGACGACCACCTGGGAGTGCTGCGGCTGGTCGGCAGCGCGCTGGCGCCGGTGGCCGACGCGGCGGCCGAGGCCCGGCTGACCGGCGACACAGCGGCGGCCGCCCGCTGGGTCGCGTCGGGAGAGGAGCTGGCCGAGGTGGCGCGGTCCGCCGTGGGCATCTACGCGCGGTCGTACGGCGAGATGGGCCCGGAGGCCGCGGCCTGGCGGACACGGGCCGCGGCCGAGGCGGCCCGGCTGCGCGGGGATCCGGCACCGCAGCTGTGGCAGGCGTCCGTCGAGGCGTTCGGCTTCGGGCACGTCTACGAGCAGGCGCGGTCGCGGTGGCGGCTGGCCGAGGCGCTGCTCGCGACCGACGACCGTGCCGGTGCCGCCGAGCAGGCGCGGGCGGCCCACGAGGTGGCGGTGCGGCTGGGTGCGGAGCCGTTGGGGGCGGCCGTCGAGGCGCTGGCCCGTCGCGGGCGGCTCGACCTCGGACTGGCCGGATCGCGGCCGGTCGACGCCTCCGCCGTCCTGACCCCACGGGAAGCGGAGGTGCTGGCGCTGCTGGCCCAGGGCCGGACCAACCGGCAGATCGGCTCCGAGCTCTACATCAGCGAGAAGACCGCGAGCGTGCACGTCAGCAACATCATCGCCAAGCTCGCCGCCAGCGGTCGCACCGAAGCCGTGGCGATCGCCGCCTCCCGCGGCCTGCTTCCGACCCACTAGGAGTCGGGCAGCCCGTTCCCACGAACCTCTGCCTCTGAGTGCAGGTGCACTCAAAGGCAGACGTCACAACATGGTGCGGAGACGCTACCGGCGGGCGCGGCGGACGTCGATCGATGCCGACGCCGACAGCGGTCCGGAGAACTGCAGTCCCCGGTGGAGGACCGCGATCGCCTCCAGCGTCTCGGCTCGAGAACGGAGCTCGTAGGGCAGCGCTATGACGTATTGCTCGTGACGGCTGTGTGGAAAGTCTGCCGAGAGCTGCATCGCATGAGCGTCGCTGCGGCCAGGGACGACCTGAGGCTCTCGCGGCGATCTGTGGACGCCGCTCCTGCGTGTGGACGACAACGGGCCGGGCCCCACGACGGGTAGGAGCGGTTCCACGAACCCTCTGCCTCTGCCCACCGGGCGTGGGCAGAGGCAGAGCACGGAGAGGTGCTGCCGTCAGGGGCCGGGCCCGTGCCCTGGTGGAGCGATCCGGAGGCTCAGGTGCTCGGAGACCTCGACGGGACGGCCTCTGTCGACGAACAGCTCCAGCCGGTGCGGACCGGGCCGGTACGTCCAGGACGGACCGGTGAAGCAGGGAAGATCAGCGGGAGCGGGACCGTGGTGCTCGACCGTCAGCAGCCGCCCCTCCGGCCGTGCCGGCCCGGCGCCGCGGCGCGCCGGGAGGTCGAGGACGAACAGCAGGGGCCGTTCCGGACGGTCCTCGTTGTCGCGATGCACCCAGATGGGGAAGCCGAGGTCGGTGTAGAGCCAGAACGCGGGCTCCTCCGCCGGCGCCGGCCGTCCGCGCAACCCGATCCCGAAGGGGCTCGCGCCGGTCGCCCGCCAGTCCGCCCGGCGGTCCAGTCGGAGCGGGTTGTTGCCGGCCTCGGTGCCGTTCTCGATCCAGGCGAGCTCCAGGTACTGCCCGTCCCAGATCAGCCGCCGGTTACGGGTTCCCTGTCCCGGATGCGCCGTACCGGCGTCGAGCCACCAGCCGCCCGCCTCGAGCCGCCGCGCCCAGGAACCCGCCTCGGTCACCATGCAGAGCACGTGGTCGAGCTCGAGCATGTCGGCAGTATGGGCGGCCCTCCGGTCACTCGGAGGGTTGCGAGCCTCAGAGCATGGTGCGGAGACGCTCCCGGCGGGCGCGGAGGACGTCGACGGATGCCGACGCCGACGGCGGTCCGGGCACCGACTGCCGCAGCTGGGTGTGGATCACCGCGTGCGGCTGCGAGCTGCGGGCGGCCACGCGTGAGACCAGCCGGTTGATCTCCCGGCGGAGCTCGGCGGCGTCGCGCCACGACCGGCCGGCGTCGGTCTCGTCCGGGTGGTCCTCGACGAGCAGGAAGTCGCCGTCGTCGGTCCGGTGCGACTGCGCGATCCGCAGCCGCAGCTCGTCGTCCCGCTTGGCCAGCAGCTCCGCGGTCTGGGCCGGGGTGAGCAGGCCGGGGATGCCGAGGAACTCCTCGTCCTCGGGGGCGACCGAGACCGGACCCGACCCCTCGCCGGTGTGCGCGGTCCCGCTGTGCAGCACATGGGCGAACCGGGCGTCGGCCTCCAGCGCCTCCCACTGCGCGAGGCCGTCGGGGTCCTTCTCCTTCGGCGGCAGCGGCTCGAGGTCCAACTCGTCGCCGTTCTCCGTCTTCGGCGGCGGCATGACGTGGTTGCGCTGTTCCTCCATCGAGGCGGCGAGCGACAGCAGCGGCCGCACCGCGGGGAGGAACACGGTCGCCGACTCGTGCGCACTCCGGGCGCGGACGACACGGCCGACGGCCTGGGCGAAGAACAGCGGCGTGCGGTACGACGTCATCCACGCGAGGACGGCGGCCCGCGGGACGTCGACGCCCTCGGAGATCATCCGCACGCAGACCGCGATCCGGGCCGAGCCGTGGGCGAAGCGCTCGATCTTCTTCGACGCCTTCGGGTCGTCGGACAGGATCAGCTCGGGTGCCTTGCCGGTCACCCGACGGACGATCTTCGCGTAAGCGCGGGCGTCGTCCTGGTCGCTGGCCAGGATCAGGCCGGCCGCGTCGGGCATCCCGCTCTCGCGAAGGTGCGTGATCCGGTCGTCCATGGCGGCGATGACGTGCGGCACCCACTGGCCCTTGGGGTCCAGCGCCGTCCGCCACGCCTGCATCTCGACCGAGCGGGTGCCGGCCTCCGACAGCGACGCGGCGACGACCTCGCCGGCGGAGTTCCGCCAGCGCGACGTCCCGGTGTAGGCGGCGAAGACGACCGGCCGGACGACGTTGTCGGCCAGTGCCTCCTTGTAGCCGTAGGTGTAGTCGGCGCGGCTGACGAGGCCGATCCCGCCCTCGCCGTCGTCGCCCTCGAAGCTGTCCTCCTCGTAGCGGACGAAGGGGATGCGCTCGTCGGCCTTGGTGCGGAAGGGCGTCCCGGTGAGGCAGAGCCGACGGGCGGCGAAGCCGAACGCCTCCTCGACCGCCTCGCCCCAGGAGAGGCCGTCGCCGGCGTGGTGCACCTCGTCGAGGATCACCAGCGTCTTCACGGCGGTGGCGCGCGCCGCGTGCAGCATCGGCTTGCCGGCGACCTGCGCGTAGGTGGTCACGTAGCCCTGGGTGCCGGCACGCACCGGGCCGACGGCGTTGGTCAGACCCGGGTCGAGCACGATGCCCATGCGGTCGGCGGCGTCGGCCCACTGGAGGCGCAGGTGGTCGGTCGGGCAGACCACGATCACGCGGGCGACCTCGCGCCGCGACAGCAGCCGCGAGGCCAGCGTCAGGGCGAAGGTGGTCTTGCCGGCGCCGGGGGTGGCGGTGACCAGATAGTCCTTCGGCGACTGCTCCTCGTACCGCTCCAGGGCCGCCTGCTGCCACGCTCGGAGCGGTCGGCCGGTGGTCTGCGGGCTCGAGGCCTCCGCTCGCATTGCACTCCCCATGACCGGTCCATCTTCACTGCCGGACGGCCAACACGCCCAACCGGCTGCCTCCCGCGTGCCTCGCCGCCGACGACGTATAGGAGCGCTGCATGAGCCGCTGACCTGGGCAAACGTTGTCAATCGATCGCGGGTGTGTGGATCCTCATGCTGTGAGGGACCGGGACGTCACGTCTCGCCGGTCACGGGTTTCCCAGCGGTCCCGGGAGGCGGTGGGGTCGACCGCGTTGGACCACCCCGCTCAGCCCGGCACCTGGATCGCGCGACGGCGGGCGAGGCGCCGGAGCGGCCCCTCGGTGCGCAGTCGTGCCAGGACCAACGGAGAACCCACATTCGGGGAGAACACCGCTCGTGTGCCGTCGGACGCACACCACGCACTCCAGAGGGGGGAGTCGTCCGGCGTTTCCGGCCAGTCGGCGTTCACGACCGAACACCACACAGCGCCGTCCGCCGTGGTGATCACGACGCGGCGGTCGTCGTAGGTCACCCGGAGGCGGACGGGCGCCCAGATCCGGGCGAGGAGCAGTCGGCGCATCCGAACACCCGCCCGCAGCAGCGAGACGCCGAGGATGGTGCCCGCGCCGGCTGTCGCGAAGGCAGGTACGACCAGCCAGTAGGTCCATGCCGGCGCGTACTGGGAATCGTCGATCGTGAACCGATCAGGGTGAGTCGGGTCGTACACGACGAAGACGTCCTGGCTTTCGACATAGTCATCCGCGTCGCTTCCCAGCCAGGTGTATTCGGACCGTGCCCTCCCGCCCGCGGTGAAGGCCACCGTGGCGCCGCCCGGGAACAGCGCGCTGTCGTAGTCCACCGACTCGATGGTTCCGACGGTGGTGACGCCCGCGTCGCGCAGCCCCGCGTCGGCGTCGCTCTCGACCACGAGGATCACGAGCACGGCGCCCCAGCCCGCGACACCCAGCGCGAGAATGGCCCGGGCACGGCGCGTGGCCCGACGCAGTGCGGCGGCGGTGCGCGTCAGGGACAGCCCAGCGCCGTAGCCGTTGCTCGCCGCCGGCGGCGTCGTCAGTCCGGTGGGGCGCCCGGTCCGCCTACGCCGTGGCACGTGCAGCAGCCCCCATGCGCCCAGGGCGACCGGCGGGAGACCGAAGAGCAGCCCCATGCCCACGTAGGTCTCGGTGAGCGTGGGCTCGCCGGCGTCCGGCCAACCCGATACGCGCACCTCGAAGCGGCTGCTGGGCGGCTCGTCGTAGCAGTCGGACTCCCCGCTCTGCCGCTGGCCGGCGGGGTCCTCCCAGATGACCTCGCAGAAGCCGTCTCCCGCGCCCCCGGTCACGGTGACCGTCGCCCAGTACCCCGTGACGAAGAGGCAGCCGACGAAGAGCAGCCACAGGCCGCCGAGCGTCACCAGGCAGATCGCCCACACCGGACGACGAGCGGATCGGGAACCCACGAAGAGTTGATCGGCCGCCGCGCGCTCGACCTGGAGCGCAGCAGCGGAATGCCTTCTGCCCCGTGGGCTCAGGAAAACCTCAGTCGGCGGGCTCGTCGATCCAGTCGGGGCCGTTGACCTCGCCCGGTCCGGCCAGGTCGGCGGCGTCGACGATCGTGTACGCGTAGCCCTGCTCGGCGAGGAAGCGCTGCCGGTGCGCGGCGTACTCGGCGTCCAGGGTGTCCCGGCTGACCACCGTGTAGAAGTGCGCCTGCCGGCCGTCGGCCTTGGGCCGGAGCACCCGGCCGAGGCGCTGTGCCTCCTCCTGCCGCGACCCGAACGTCCCCGACACCTGGACGGCGACCGCGGCCTCGGGAAGGTCGATCGAGAAGTTCGCGACCTTGGAGACGACGAGGGTCCTCACCTCACCGGCCCGGAAGGCGTCGAAGAGCTTCTCGCGCTCGCGGTTGGTCGTCGAGCCCTGGATCACCGGGGCGTCGAGCGCCGTGCCCAGCTCCTCGAGCTGGTCGAGGTAGGCGCCGATGACCAGCTTCTGCTCGTCGGGGTGCCGGTCGAGCACGCGCCGGATGACGGGCAGCTTGGAGGCCGCCGTCGCCGCGATCCGGTAGCGCTCCTCCGGCTCGGCGACGGCGTAGGTCATCCGCTCCTCGTCGTCCAGGGAGACCCGCACCTCGATGCACTCGGCCGGCGCGATGTAGCCCTGCGCCTCGATGTCGCGCCACGGTGCGTCGTACCGCTTCGGCCCGATGAGCGAGAAGACGTCGTCCTCGCGGCCGTCCTCGCGCACCAGCGTGGCGGTCAGGCCGAGCCGGCGGCGGGACTGCAGGTCGGCGGTGAGCCGGAAGATCGGCGCAGGCAGCAGGTGCACCTCGTCGTAGACGATCAGGCCCCAGTCCTGGGCGTCGAACAGGTCCAGGTGCCGGTACTCGCCCTTCCGGCGGGTGGTGATCACCTGGTACGTCGCGATGGTGACCGGCCGGATCTCCTTGCGCTCGCCGGAGTACTCGCCGATCTCCTCCTCGGTCAGCGACGTGCGGGCGATCAGCTCCCGCTTCCACTGCCGTCCGGCGACGGTGTTGGTGACCAGGATCAGCGTCGTCGCCTTCGCCTCGGCCATGGCGGCGGCGCCGACCAGCGTCTTCCCCGCACCACAGGGAAGCACGACGACGCCCGAGCCGCCGGCCCAGAAGCCCTCGACCGCCTCCTGCTGGTAGTCGCGCAGGTGCCAGTTCGACTGGTCGAGCTCGATCGGGTGCGCGGCGCCGTCGACGTACCCGGCGAGGTCCTCGGCCGGCCAGCCGATCTTCAGCAGTGCCTGCTTGAGGCGCCCGCGCTCGGAGGCGTGGACGACGACGGTGTCCTCGTCGATGCGGGCACCCAGCATCGGGGCCACCCGCTTGGACCGGACGACCTCCTCCAGCACCGCGCGATCGGTGGTGGTGAGCACCAGCCCGTGCACCGGATTGTTGGCCAGCGTGAGCCGGCCGAAGCGGTCCATCGTGTCGGCGACGTCGACCAGCAGCGCGTGCGGCACGGGGTAGCGGGAGTAGCGCACCAGCGCGTCGACCACCTGCTCGGCGTCGTGGCCGGCGGCGCGGGCGTTCCACAGGGCGAGCGGCGTCACCCGGTAGGTGTGCACGTGCTCGGGGGAGCGTTCCAGCTCGGCGAACGGCGCGATCGCCGCCCGGCAGTCCTTCGCGAGGGGGTGGTCGACCTCCAGCAGGAGGGTCTTGTCCGACTGGACGATCAGGGGGCCGTCGCTCAAAGGTTCTCTTCCGTCGGGCAGGCAGGGGATCCTTCACGGTAACCGCGGGGACCGGCCGGGGCTTCCCTCCGCGGCCGTCAGATCCAGTCGGTCCGGCGCAGCGGCGGGGGGTCGCCGCCCTCCCGCTGGGCCAGGACCTGGTTGACGCCGAGCTTCCCGTTCTCGAACGACAGTGCGGCGGCGGCCATGTACAGCCGCCATACGCGGGCGCGCCCCTCGCCGACGAGCCCGACGGCCTCGTCCCAGTGCTTGTCCAGGAGCTCCACCCACGCCCGCAGGGTCAGCGCGTAGTGCCGCCGGAGGGCCTCGACGTCGAGGACCTCGAAGCGCGCCTCGAGTGCCTGCACGGTGTCGGCCAGGCTGAGCAGCTCGCCGTCCGGGAAGACGTACCGGGCGATGAACGTGTCGCCGTTCCAGGTCGTCTCACCGGCCGACCAGGCGATGGCGTGGTTCAGCAGCCGGCCGCCGGGGGCGAGCAGGTCGTGCAGGGCGGCCACGTATCCCGGCATGGCGGCCCGGCCGACGTGCTCGGCCATCCCGATCGAGCTCACCGCGTCGAACGGGCCGTCGTCGACCTCCCGGTAGTCCTGCACCCGGATGGTGATCCGCTCGGGAAGCCCCGCGGTGGCGACCCGCTCCCGCGCCAGGGCCGCCTGCTCGGCGGACAGCGTGATCCCGACGACGTCGACCCCGAAGCGCTGCGCCGCGTGCAGCGCGAGGCTGCCCCACCCGCAGCCCACGTCGAGCAGCCGCATCCCGGGTCGCAACCCGAGCTTGCGGCAGACGAGGTCGAGCTTGGTCTCCTGGGCCTCGTCCAGGCCGGTGCCCTCGTCGGTCCAGACCGCGCAGGAGTACACGAGCGTGGGGCCCAGCACCACCGCGTAGAAGTCGTTGCTCACGTCGTAGTGGTGGGAGACCGCCGCGGCGTCCCGGCGGAGGCTGTGCAGCCGGCCCCGGCGGGGCGGGCGGAACTCCTCCGGTGGCGGCGCCGGCGGCCGGCCGACCGCGCCGAGCGCGGCCGCGGTGCGCGCGAGCTCCACCCACTGCCGCGCGGACGGCCGGGGAAAGGCATCGGTCGACGCGCTCCGGGTGACCGGCGAGAGCGCGTCGAGGGTGTCGAAGATGTCGCCGTCGATGTCGATCTCGCCGGCGACGTAGGCCCGGGCGAGCCCCAGTTCGCCGGGCGCCCACACCAGCCGGCGGACGGCGGACGGGGACCGCACCGCCACCACCGGGGCGTCCGGCGGGCCCGTCTCCGACCCATCCCAGGCGCGCAGCCGCCAGGGCGGCGCGCCGGTTCCCAGCACCGTGCCCAGGGCCGCCGCCAGGCGGTCGGCCACGGAGGGGCCACTCGTCATCCGCGCCTCCCATCACCGGATGTCCGGCGACGAGTATGGCCCTGCTCAGGAGGTCGTGGCGGTCTCTTGATCTTCCTCGACGACGGCGACCGAGGTGATCCGGTGCACGGCGAAGGTGCTGTTCTCGCCGCGGCGCTCGTCGTACCCCTGGAGGAAGCCGCCGACCAGGGACACGGGGCGGACGACGCGCTGGCTCCCGCTGCCCTGCGCGTCGACGTAGCCGAGCCACACCGGCGTGCCCTCGCGGACCGCGCGGGAGAGCAGTTCGAGGGTGCCCGCCGTCGTCACGCCCGGGATCTGGCGCACCGCCTCCCCGCGACGGGCGGACAGTGCGGCGTCCCCGGCCCGGATCTCGCGGACGGTGGTCGACAGCTCCGCATCGGTGAGCGGCCGCGGCCCGGTGGAGGTCTCGACGGTGCGGCGGCCGGCGGCCCGGGGACGGGCCGGCGGCCGGGTCAGCACGCCGCCCCCCGGGCTCTCCCCGGCCGGCGCGTAACCCGCGTCGCGGAGCACCGTGAGCACCTCGTCGGCGCCCAGCCCGCTCACCAGGACACCGGGTGCCAGGCGGCGCAGCTCGGCCGACGCCGTCCGCCGGTCGTTGAGCACCTGGGAGAGCAGCCCGTGGTCGTCGGAGCGGACGTAGGACTCGACGGCGCCGACCCGCAACCGACCGTGCTGGCGGGCCACGTCGTCGATCAGGTAGTCCAGCGCCTGCGGAACCGGGGTGCGGGACGCGCGGGCGAAGAACTCGTGCAGGTCCGAGGCCGACCAGCCGAAGTCCAGCGCACGGCGGACGCTGGACTCCGACACCCGGAACACCGTCGCCCCGCCGGAGGACTCGACGTCGGCGACCACCGCGAGGGTGTCGGCCAGCTCGGAGACCAGCGGCCCCGGGGCGATCAGCGAGAGATCGGGCTGGGCGAGGACGTGGTCGACCGGCTCGGGCAGCAGTCCGCGCATGCCCTCGGCCGCGCCGTCCTCACCCGAGGAGAGCAGTCCGCGTCCCGCGGTGGACAGCACGCCGCCGACGACGATGCCGAGCCGCGCGGCCTCCTCCAGCATCGCCGGAACCGGCGCCAGCCGGTCGGCACGGCGCGGCGTGCGCCACCGGAGCAGGGTCACCAGATCGGCCGGTGGGAGCCCGGAGCCGGGCGGGTGCTCGGCGAGCACCGTGAGCGCGGACCGCCGGATCGCCGGCGCCGTGTGCCGCACCAGGTCGGGCGAGAGAGGGTTCACGGCTTTGCCCGCGACGTCGCGCTGCCCGACCAGCGACGGCAGCCGCACCCCGGCCAGCCAGCCCGCCGCCAGCGCGGCCCAGCGGTCGGGGAGGTCCTGCTCCCGCCAGATGTCGTAGCCCCGTGTCGGCAGCCACTCGTCGCGGTGCGGACCGCCCACGTCGAGCAGCCCCGCGGTGTAGGCCAGCTCGAGCAGCCAGGCCGCCTCAGGCTCACCGATGTGCAGCGCGCGGGCCAGCCGCTTCTGGTCCCGCACGCCGACGCCACCGCTGCGCAGCAGGCCGGCCGGCTCCTCCTCGAGCAGCCCGAGCAGCTCGCCGACCTTGCCGACGCTCTCCAGCGCCGCACCCGCCGCCCGCCGGTCCACCGTGCCCTGCTCGGAGGACTGCACGGGCGGCTCGGGACGCGTCCGCGGCGGGCCGTAGGGGCGGTCGCCGCGCAGGTGCAGCCCGATCTCGCGGGGCAGCTCCACGTTGAGGGCGTCGATCCGGGCCAGGAGGCCCTTCTGGAGCAGCCGGCGGGCCGGTGTGCGGGTGCCGTCGGCGGGGGAGTCGGGCAGGTGGCCGACCGGGCGCTCACCGGCCAGCCGCTCGAGCACCGCCACCTCGTCGGGGTCCAGCGACCCCATGGCGGCCGGCAGGTCGGTGGGCAGCTGGATGCGCAGCTCGCCCGCCCGTCGGCCCAGCCCGGCCGGGTGCCGCACCGCCCGCCGCACCGGGTCGGGGGCGTGCAGGACGTCGTCCCCCCAGAGCAGCGCCCGGCCCTTCAGTCGGTCGAGGGCGGCGTCCAGGACGTCCTCGGGCAGGTCGGGCAGCGCAGCGACCAGCTCGTCCGGCGCGACCCCGTCGGTCGGCGCGAGCAGGACCACGTCGAGGACCTGCAGGGTGGCGGCGTCCAGCTCGTCGAGAGCCCGGTCGACCGAGACCGGCACCGCGAGGCGGCTGGCCAGCGCGACCACGTCCGACGGGGCGGGCCGGGCGACGTCGGGGCGGGCCGCGAGGAGCGCGCTCAGCTGCTCGTCGCTGCGGGTGCGCAGCCAGGCCGCGAGGGTCGCGGGAGGGTCCGTGGGCATCCGGTCCACGTTACGTCGCGGCCGCGACGGCGGCTGCTGGGAGCATGAAGGGGTGCGACCGGCCGCCGACGACCCCGAGACCCGCACGTCGCTGGCCGCCCACCTGGCCGGCGCGATCCGCTGGCTGGCCGGCGGCGCGATGGCGGTCGTCCTCGGCGTCCTGCTCGGGGCCGCGGCCGTGGCGATGGTCGGCAACGGGCGGCGGATCCCCGGCCTGGGGGTGGCCGTCGTGGTGCTTGTGTTCATCGGGATCGTCGGCGTGGTCGCCGGATGCGGTGCGCTCGTGCGCTCGCTCCGGTGGCGCCGGGGGCTGGCCACCACTCCCTGGCGGACCGGCCGGCTGCACATCGCCGGACCCGCGATCCTGGCCTTCGAACCCGACGGCTACGACGAGCTCGACCCCGACGCCGAGCGGGTGCAGCTGCGGCTGCTCAGCACCGCGGTCTGGCGCACCCGTGCGGTGCAGCGGCTGAACGGGGCCGACGTGCTCGCCGCGCCGATCGGCCGGGGGCAGTGGGTGTTGACCGCCGACGGACTGGGCACGGTGGTGGGCGCCCGGGCGGTCCGACGCCGGTCCTGACCGACGCGCGGCCCGCGCGGGGGAGAGGGCGTGCGCTCGGGGTACGCCGTCGGCGAGGATGACCCCGACGTGCACGAGCGGTGCACCCGGACACGGAGGCGACATGGCCAAGCGCAAGGCGCGGAACGCGCACCTGGTGGAGCCCACCTGGGGGCAGTCCGACGACGGCGGCCCGCCGCTCACCGAGCTGACCAGCGAGTCCGCCGGCGCCCTGTCGCCCTTCGGTGAGGACCACAGCTTCCCGCTGCCGGTCGAGGCGATCCGGTACGCCCACCCGACCGACAAGCCCATCCGGGCCGGCGTGCAGGTCGTGGAGGGCCGGCGGCGATGAGCACTCCCGCGCTGCCGGCCTACAGCAACGGGCCGTCGACGGTTCCGCTGCTCGGCGACACGATCGGGGCCAACCTCGACCGGACGGCAGCGCGGGTGGGCGACCACGAGGCGCTGGTCGAGTGCGCCACCGGTCGCCGGTTCAGCTATCCGCAGTTCGTCGCCGAGGTCGACGCCTGCGCGCTCGGCCTGGACGCCCTCGGCGTCGGCAAGGGCGACCGGGTCGGCATCTGGGCGCCCAACTGCGCCGAGTGGGCGTTCGTGCAGTACGGGACGGCGAAGCTCGGCGCGGTCCTGGTCAACATCAACCCGGCCTACCGGACGCACGAGCTGGCCTACGTGCTCAAGCAGGCCGGCATCTCGGTGCTGGTGAGCGCGCCGGAGTTCAAGACCAGCGACTACCGGGCGATGGTGGCCGAGGTGCGCGGCGACTGCCCCGACCTGCGCGAGGTCCTCTTCCTCGGCGACCCGGAGTGGGAGCGCCTGCTGGAGACCGGCCGGGCGGGCGACCGCGGGCTGCTCGTCGAGCGGGAGACGCAGCTGTCTGCGGACGACCCGATCAACATCCAGTACACGTCGGGGACGACGGGCTTCCCGAAGGGCGCGACGCTCACCCATCACAACCTGCTCAACAACGGGTTCTTCGTCGGGGAGGGCTGCGGCTACACCGAGGCCGACCGCATCTGCATCCCGGTGCCCTACTACCACTGCTTCGGCATGGGCATGGGCAACCTGGCGGCCACCTCGCACGGGGCGACGATGGTGATCCCGGCGCCGGGCTTCGACCCGGCGCTGACGCTGCAGGCCGTGCAGGACGAGAGGTGCACGTCGCTGTACGGCGTCCCCACGATGTTCATCGCCGAGCTCGGCCTGCCGAACTTCGGCGAGTACGACCTGTCGTCGCTGCGCACCGGGATCATGGCCGGCTCGCCGTGCCCGGTGGAGGTGATGAAGCGGGTGGTCGCCGAGATGGGCATGACCGAGGTGACCATCTGCTACGGCATGACCGAGACCTCGCCGGTCTCCACCCAGACCGGCGCCGACGACGACCTGGACCGCCGGACGTCGACCGTCGGCCGGGTCCACCCCCACCTCGAGGTCAAGGTGGTCGACCCCGAGACCGGGCTGACCGTGCCGCGCGGGGAGCCCGGCGAGTTCTGCACCCGCGGCTACTCGGTCATGCTCGGCTACTGGAACGAGCCGGAGAAGACCGCCGAGGTCATCGACCGCGCCCGCTGGATGCACACCGGCGACCTCGCGGTCATGGATTCCGAGGGCTACCTGAACATCGTCGGCCGGATCAAGGACATGGTCATCCGCGGCGGCGAGAACGTGTACCCGCGGGAGGTCGAGGAGTTCCTCTACACGCACCCGGACGTCGTCGACGCGCAGGTGATCGGCGTTCCCGACGAGCGCTACGGCGAGGAGCTGATGGCCTGGGTGCGCCTGCGCGAGGGCGCCGAGCCGCTGACCGCCGAGGGGCTGCGGGAGTTCTGCGCCGGCAAGCTCGCGCACTACAAGGTGCCGCGCTACGTCAAGATCGTCGACGAGTTCCCGATGACGGTGACCGGCAAGGTCCGCAAGGTCGAGATGCGCGAGGTCTCGGTCGAGGAGCTCGGCCTCCAGAGCGCAGCCGCCGTCAAGAACGCCTGAGCCCGTTCTTCCGCCGAGGAGGCCCGGTGTCCCGGTTCGACGCGCTGCCTCCACAGGTGAGGTGGCCGGCCCATCTGCATCCGGGGGCACTGCGATGGGTGCGGTCCAGCACGAGCTACGACGACACCGTGGTCTTCTACCGTGAGCTGGTCGGTCTGCCCGTCGTCGACTCCTTCCGTGGCAGTTACGGGGAGGACGGCACCATCTTCGGGCTGCCCGACACGGCGACCCACATGGAGATCGTGCGGTCACGGGACACAGCCGCACCCTCGGACCCGTTCGAACAGATCGTCTTCTACCTCGCCGACACCAGCGCACTGACGCGGGCGATCGAGCCACTGCTGGCGGCGGGCGCCACGCCGGTGGAGGCGGTTCATCCGTACTGGGAGGCCAACGGGGGCGTGGTGTTCCTCGACCCCGACGGACGTGGTGTCGTCTACGCGCCCTGGATCTTCGGTAGCGAGCCGGATCCCGTCGACCGCCCGCCCCGGCCCACGTCGGACACCTGACAGTGGCTTCTCAGGCCTTGGCCTTGGTGGTCCCGGTCGGGGCCAAGCGCACGAGCACCTTGGACAGCATCGAGCCGACGACGACCCAGATCAGGGCGGCCAGGCCGTCGTTGATCGCTTCGGCGATCTTCGGGTCGGACGGGGCGAACAGGTTCTTGGTGAACCAGCCGAAGGTGTCGCGCCAGCCGGCCGTGAACTGGACCAGCATGTTCTGCGGGTTGGCCTCGAACAGCACGAACACGGCGTGGATCACGATGAACGCGGCGATCACCGAGCAGACGACCCGCACGATCGTGGCGATGAGCGTGACGACCCGGGCTGCTCCGTTGGTGGCCATGGCGGACATGATCTATCGAACGTCCCGGCGCCGCGACCTCGGTCGTCGGGTCAGCCGGGCCCGCACGGGACGACGAGCGCGCGGTGGTCCGACAGGGGAAGGCGCACCGCCTCGGCTTGGCCCGTGGCCCGCAGCCCGCCCCGCACCAGCACGTGGTCGAGCTGGCGCCTGGGCCGGTCGACCGGGAACGTGGCCGCCGCCGCGATCGGCGTGAGCCCGCTGCCGCGGCCCGCCGTCCCGCGCTCCATGTTGAGGTCGCCGATCATCACCAGCGGCTCGCGGGTGCCCGCGAGCGAGCGCACCAGCCGGCGCAGCTGCACGCCGTTCCACCCGGGGATGAACGACAGGTGCGTGTTGCAGACGGTGAACTGCCCGAACGGGCCCTCCAGGACGGCGGCGACGGCGACCCGCGGCTCGTCCCTCGCCAGGAACGGCCGGCGCGTCAGCGTCGACCACAGCGGAACGCTCACCCGCAGCGGCTGCAGCCGCACCACCCGCCAGGAGACGACCGGGTAGCGCGACAGCAGCGCGATGCCGTAGCTGGCCGAGCCCGGCTGCTCCTCACCGGTTGCCGCCATCCAGGTGCCGCCCGGGGTGCCGGACAGCGCGGCGACGAACTGCGAGTCGACGGCACCCATCGCGTCGGCGGCCACGGCGGTCAGGTCGGCACCGAACGACCGGGGCTGGTCCCGATCCACCTCCTGCAGGCCGAGGACGTCGGTGTCGAGGCTCTTCACGGCCGTGGCCAGGCGGTCGACGTCGACGCGGCCGTCCTCGAGGGAGCGGCCGTGCAGGATGTTGAAGGTCCCGATGCGCACGCAGGGCCTGTGCCCCACGCACGCCGCTTCTACCGTGACCGTGCGTGCGCGACGTCCCTGCGGGTAGCAGGACCGGCGTGCAGCCTTCGGAGCGGGACGAGATCCGGGACCTCCTGAAGCGGACGGCCGTGGCGCTCAAGCAGGGCGACGTCCCGTTCGCCCTGTGCGGCGGCTACGCCGCATGGGTGCGCGGAGCTCCCGAGCCCGACCACGACGCCGACTTCCTGGTTCCCGACGCCGAGTCCGAACGTGCGGCGAAGGTCCTCGCCGACGCCGACCTGGAGGTGCAGGAGCCGCCCGAGGACTGGCTGGTCAAGGTCGTCAGCGGCGGCTCGTTCGTCGACGTCCTGTGGCGCACCTGCGGCCATCCCGTGGAGAGCGACCTCATCGACCGGGCCGAGGTGCTGCCCGTCCTGTCGGTGCAGATGCCGGTGCTCACCGCGACCGACATCGTGGTCACCAAGCTGCTGGCCCTCGACGAGCACTACTGCGACTTCGCGCGGCTGCTGCCGGTTGCCCGGGCGCTGCGCGAGCAGGTCGACTGGGCGGCGGTGCGGCGGGAGATCGGGACAAACGACTTCGCGGTGGTGTTCCTGCAGCTCCTCGACCGGCTCGGCGTGGTCGATCAGCCCGACGCTGCCTAGCCGTCCAGGAATCGGGGTCGGGGTCCGCCGCGACGGCAGATACGCTGTGCGACGAGCGGCATCGAGCCGTCGTCCCCCCGGCAGCCGTGCCGGACCTGGCAGCGAGCGACTGAGGGAACCCACCGTGCCCACCGGCAGAGTCAAGTGGTTCAACCCGGAGAAGGGCTTCGGCTTCCTCTCCCGCGAGGACGGCCCCGACGTCTTCGTGCACAAGGACGCCCTCCCCGCCGGTACGGCGGAGCTCAAGCCGGGCCAGCGGGTGGAGTTCGGCATCGTCGCCGGCCGGCGGGGTGACCAGGCGCTGCAGGTGCGCATCCTCGACCCGCTGCCGTCGGTGGCGGGCGCGGTGGCCGCGCAGAGCCGGAAGAAGCCCGACGAGCTGGTCCCGATCATCGAGGACCTGATCAAGCTGCTCGACGACGTCGGGGAGGGCCTGCGCCGCGGGCGGCACCCCGACCGGGCGGAGTCGCGCAAGGTCGCCTCGGTGCTGCGCGCCGTCGCCACCGACCTGGAGAGCTGAAGGCGCCGTCCAGCGGGCGTGGCCTAACCGGCGCGCAGAAAGCCCACCGGCCAGGCGCCGGACCACTCGCCGCAGTCGCCGCCCTTGTCCTCGACGATCACGAGGTAGAACCCCGGCGGGACGACGTCGGACGTGTTGATCTCGGTGAGCTGGTCGTCGCCCGCCGGCACGTCGACCTCGCCGAGGATCTCCTCGAGCGCCTCGTCGAAGACCTGCACGGCCCAGCCCCGCTCGGCGACCGACTCCGGCACGGTCAACGTGATGCCGGCGTCGGGGGAGACCTCGATGACCGGCGGGGTGTTCTCGTACCGCACCCGCTCGCCGTCCTGGCAGTACTGGACGGGCCGCACCGTCACGTCCTGCGCGCCGACCTCGACGCGCACGTCCCCCGGACCGGCGGCCTCGCGGGAGCCGCAGCCGGCCAGGAGCAGCACTGCCAGCGCGGCGACGGGTCGCCTCAGTGCCACGGGGGTCCGACGGGGGTCGTCGGCGCGTCCGGGGACACCGGCGGCACCGGGGCGGGGGGATGCCGATCGGTCCGGTAGAGGCTCCACACGATCAGGCCGACGGCCAGCACCAGCAGCCCGGCGGCGACGGTGAAACCCAGCCAGCCGATCGCGGGCAGCGCGATCCCGATCGCGCCGCCCACCACCCAGGCCAGTTGCAGCCACGTCTCCGAGCGGGCGAACGCCGACGCCCGCAGGCTCTCCGGCACCTCCCGCTGGATGATCGCGTCCAGCGACACCTTGCCCAGCGCGTTGACGACCGCCGCCACCCCGGCGACGAGGGCGGCCACCGCGAAGCTGTAGAAGATCGCCGCCAGCACGGTGATCGCCGCCGCCACCGCCGCGGAGATCAGCACCAGGCGGTCGGGATCGGCTTCGCGCAGCCGCGAGCCGACGGCGGTTCCGGCGAAGCTGCCGGCCCCGGCGGCGACGGCCACGGCCCCCAGCGCGAGCGTCGCGTCCCAGCCGTCGTCGAACTCGGCCTGCACCAGGAACGCCAGGAAGATGGTCAGGAAGCCACCGAGCCCGCGGAGCGCGGCGTTGGCCCGCAGCGCGAGCACCACGTGGGGGCTCACCCGGCGGCGGCGGCCCCGGACCTCCGGGATCTCCGCGGTGGTCAGGACGTCGGCCGCCAGCTCGCCGGTGGGGACGTCGACGTGCCGGGGCAGCCGCACGGCGAGCACGCCGGCGACCGCGAAGACGACGGCAGTCGCACTGAGTTCCCAGTCGAACCCCAGCAGCGCCCCGATCCCGCCTCCTACCGCGCCGGCGATTCCGGCCGTCGCCAGCCCGAAGACCGACAGCCGGGCGTTGGCCGAGGTCAGTGACATCGCCGACGGCAGGACCCGCGGGACCACCGCGGCACGCAGCACGTTGTGCGACTTGGACAGGACCAGCACGCCCAGGGCTGCTGGGTAGAGCCACAGGTCGTCGAAGTGGCTCATCATCACCAGCGCCAGGACGGCGCGGCCCAGGGAACTGGCCGCGAGAGCCCACCGGCGCCCGCGCTGGAGCCGGTCGAGCGCCGGCCCGATGACGGGCGCCAGCACCGCGAACGGGGCCATCGTCACCAGCAGGTAGAGCGCGACGTTGCTGCGCTGGGCGTCGGCCGCGGCCGCGAAGAACAGCGTGCCGGCGAGCGAGACGGCGATCATCGCGTCGCCGGCCATGTGCAGCGCATTCACCCAGAGCAGGTGGGTCAGGCCGCTGTCGCCGGCGCCGTCGGCCCGGCTGGCGGCCCTGACCCGGTGCACGGCCGCCGCGGCGAGTTCCCGGGAGCGGGCGGCCGCCACGCGGGTGACGGTGACCTTCGGGGCACCCGGACCAGGCGTCGCGGCGGCCGGCCCGGGCGCATACGGCGGGTCGGGGATGACGTCGGTCGGCTGGTCGTCGGCGAGCGGCCGGCCGGTCGCGGCCGGGATCGGCCGGGTGCCCGGGCGGCCGCCGCCGAGGGGTGGGGTGTCGGGCCGGGCGGGCCCCCTGTTCCCCGACGACCGGACGCGCCGGCGCGCGCCGGGGGGACGTCGGGAGGCGGACACGTTCCCATGGTGCCGCACCGAGCTGGGGGCGCGGGCCGGTCGCCGTTCGGTCCGCCGGGGTGCGGACCGTCGCGGAGGCGGGGTCGTCAGGGACAATGGGGCCGTGACCGAGTCCTCCGCAGCCCTCCGGTCCGCCCCGGCCGCCTCCGACGTGCTCGCCGCGGCGGTCGATCTGGCCCGTGCGGCGGCGGTCGAGACCGCCGGCGACCAGCGTCTGGTGGGTGAGCACCTGGGCGCTGTGGCCGAGCCGGTCGCGCCCGCGACCGACGAGCTGCCGCCGGAGGCGCTGGGCGAGGTCGTCACCCACGCGTTCGCCAGCGCGCTGCCCGGCTACGTCGGCTGGCACTGGGCGGTGACCCTCGCGCGCGTGCCCGGCGAGGACACGGTGACCGTCGACGAGGTCGTCCTGCTCCCCGGTGACTCGGCCCTCCTGGCCCCCGCCTGGGTTCCGTGGCACGAGCGGCTGCGCCCGGGCGACCTCTCGGTCGGCGACGTCCTCCCCTCGACCGAGGACGACTCCCGACTCGCCCCCGCCTACGCGGTCGACGACGACTCCGCCGACGACCCCGAGGGCAGCGTCGTCGCGTTCGAGCTGGGGCTGGGCCGGGAGCGGGTCATGTCCCGCGAGGGCCGCGCCGAGGCGGTCGGCCGGTGGGCGGCGGGCGAGTTCGGCCCGTCGTCCTCGATGGCGCGCCACGCGCCCGGTCCGTGCGCGACGTGCGGGTTCTGGCTGCCGCTGGCCGGCTCGCTGCGCCAGTCCCTCGGTGCCTGCGGCAACGCCTACGCGCCGGCCGACGGTCGGGTGGTCACGGCCGACTACGGCTGCGGCGCGCACAGCCAGGCGACCCTGGTCGTCGACGAGGCGGTCGAGGTGGTCACCTCCGCCCGCTACGACACCGCCGACTTCGACGTCCTGACCGACTAGCGGCCGTCCGGTCCGTCACGGCAGCCGGCTCCGTCGTGGAGGGACCAAGGAATCTGGGGCCGCCCGCTGCCCTGTCCTAGCTTTCGTGGCGCACGGGGCCTCTCGGGTGAGGTGGGCGATGCATGCTGTCGCGCTGCACGAGATGGGAACGGCTCCACGACTGACCGAGTTGCCGGTTCGTACGCCGGCGGCCGGCGAGGTCCTCGTCCGGGTCGCCGCCTCCTCGGTCAACGGATTCGACGTCGCGGTGGCGGACGGCTGGATCCGGGACTTCATGGAGTACCGCTTCCCCGTCGTGCTGGGGAAGGACTTCGCCGGGACGGTGGAGGCGGTGGGTCCGGACGTCTCGCACTTCGCCGTCGGCGACGACGTCTTCGGCGTCGTGATGACGCCGTACGTCGGAGCGGACGGGGGCTTCGCCGAATTCGTGGTCGTCGGAGAGGGGTACGGCATCGCCCGCGTGCCGGAAGGGATGGACCTGGTCAGTGCGGGCGCGCTCGGCCTCGCGGGCAGCGCCGCGGCGACCGCGCTGGATGCGCTGGCGCTGAAGGCGGGTCAGATCCTGCTCGTCTCGGGCGCCACCGGTGGGGTCGGGGCGATCGCCGTCGAGTACGCCGCCGCCGCGGGTGTGCGGGTGATCGGCACGGCGCGTCCCGGCGAGGAGTCGGAGTTCGTGCGAGGGCTCGGGGCCGAGCGGACGGTCGACTGGAGCTCCGACCTCGAGGCGGAGGTGCGGGCCGCCGCGCCGGACGGGGTCGACGCGGTGCTCCATCTCGCCGACGACCCGAGCCGGCTCGTGACGTACCTGGCATCCGACGGCTGTCTGGTGTCGACGCTCATGTTCGGATCCGACCAGCACCCGGCGGCGGTCGCGGTCGTGGCGGACCCGCAGGAGAGGGTGCTGGACAGGCTGGCGGCCGATGTCGTGGCCGGTCGACTCCGCGTACCCGTCACGAGGAGCTACCCGCTCGCCGAGGTGCCAACGGCGCTGGCGGACTTCCGGAAGGGAACGGTCGGCAAGTTCGCCGTCGCGGTGGCCTGAGGCGCGCTCTCGCGCCTAGTTCCCTGCCGGCGGACGGCGGCGGGGGAACTGGCCCTGCAGGCGCATGACGCCGAGCCCGAGCACCGCGAGACCGAGCGCGGCCACGCAGGTCCACGTCCACATGCGGTCCACGCGGTCACCGAGGAACAGCAGGACGACGAGGGCGACGGCCCAGACCGCCATGCCGACGAGGACGACGCGGGCGGTGTCGACCTGCAGCGGAGGCGGCGCATGTTTCTGCGGTCCGTGCACGCTGCGACCTTAACCGCGCCACGCCCGGGTGATGTGCGTCCCGTTCCGGGCTCCCCGGGACGGTCTTGTGGCAGGCTGCCGCCGTCGTACCGGCCGAGCGGGGGCCCGAGCGCTCCCGTCCTGGTCAGGAGCCCTCCGTCCCGGGGAGTCCGCATGCCCGCCAAGTCCCGCCGGTCCGCCGGCGCCAGCAGCGCCAGGAACGGCGCCCAGACCCGTGTCGACGAGGCCGCCGCCGACACCGGCACACCGGCCGACGTCGTCGAGGGCGGCACCCGCCCCCGGCGTAGCGATGGACCGCAGGTGCGGCCCAGGAACGGGCTGGACCGCTACTTCGAGATCAGCGCCCGCCGCTCCACGGTGGGCCGCGAGCTGCGGGGCGGCCTGACCACCTTCTTCACGATGGCCTACATCGTGGTGCTCAACCCGATCATCCTGTCGGGCGCGGACGTCAGCGGGAACGAGCTGCCCTTCCCCGGCGTCGCGGCGGTCACCGCCCTGGTCGCCGGCGTCATGACGATCCTCATGGGTGTCGTCGGCCGCTATCCGTTCGCCCTGGCGACCGGCCTGGGCATCAACGCGATCGTCGCCGTCTACGCGTTCACCGAGCTCTCCTGGCCGGAGATCATGGGCCTGGTCGTGCTCGAGGGCCTGCTCATCACGGTGCTGGTTCTCACCGGCTTCCGCCGCGCGGTGTTCGAGGCCATCCCGCCGCAGCTGAAGACGGCGATCGCGGTGGGCATCGGCTTCTTCCTGACGATCATCGGGCTGGTCGACGCCGGCTTCGTCCGTCGCGCACCCGAGGGCGTCGTCCCGGTCTCGTTCGGCATCAACGGGCAGCTCGCCGGCTGGCCGCTGCTGGTCTTCGTCGTCGGCCTGCTGCTCATGGCCGTGCTCGTGGTGCGCCGGGTCAAGGGCGGCCTGCTGATCGGCATCGTGGCGACGACGATCTTCGCGATCATCGTCGAGGCGATCGCCGACATCGGCCCCACGTTCACCGACGACGGCGTGAACCCCCGTGGCTGGGCGCTGCAGGTGCCCACCGTGCCCGACCAGGTGGTCAGCACGCCCGACCTCTCCCTGATCGGCAACTTCTCGCTCTTCGGCGGGTTCGACCGGATCGGCGTCCTGGCCGCGCTGCTCATCGTGTTCTCGCTGATGATCGCCGACTTCTTCGACACGGTCGGCACGGTCACCGCCGTCGGCGCCGAGGGCGGCCTGCTCGACGAGGACCGCAACCTGCCGAAGTCGCAGCCGGTGCTGCTGGTCGACTCCCTCGCCGCCGCGGCCGGTGGAGCGGGCAGCGTCTCGTCGAACACGACCTACATCGAGAGCGCCTCGGGTGTCGCCGACGGCGCCCGGACCGGTCTGGCCAGCGTCGCGACCGGCCTGCTGTTCCTGATCGCGATGTTCTTCAGCCCGCTGACGCAGATCGTCCCGTCTGAGGCTGCCGCGCCGGCGCTCGTCATCGTCGGTGCGCTGATGATCACCCAGATGCGGAACCTGGTCTGGGACGACCTGGCGCTGGTCATCCCGGCGTTCCTCACCATCGCCCTCATGCCGTTCACGTACTCGATCACCAACGGCATCGGCGCGGGAGTCATCAGCTACGTGCTGCTGGCAGCGGTGACCGGGCGGGTGCGGCGCATCCACCCGCTGATGTGGGTGATCGCGGTGCTGTTCCTCATCTACTTCCTCCTCGAGCCGCTGCAGCAGCTGCTGTAGAAGGACCCCCGTGCCCCCCACCGCTCGCACGCTCGCGGTGGGGCCCTGCACGGGGGCCAGCGCGACGACTGCTGAGCTTTGCTAACTATCCTGGGCTACCCTGGGACCGTGAGTCGGACGACGCTGGACACCGCGGCGCTGGCCCACGACCTCCGGCTGGCCGTCATGCGGCTGTCCCGGAGGCTGCGCAACCAGCGGGTCGACACCTCGGTGACGCTCACCCACCTGGCGGCGCTGTCCACGCTCAAGCGGCACGGGCCGATGAGTCCGGGGGAGCTGGCGGGGCACGAGCGCGTGCAGCCGCCGTCGATGACCCGGGTGGTCGTGGCGCTCGAGGGGATGGGACTGGTCACCCGGACGCCGCACCCGACCGATGGTCGGCAGGTGGTCATCGACCTGACCCCGGCCGCCGAGAGGCTGCTCTCGGCCGAGGCGCAGGCCCGCGAGGCGTGGCTGAGCGGCCGGCTCCAGGACCTGGCACCGGAGGAGCGCGCCGTCCTGCGCGACGCCGCGGTCATCATGGACAAGCTGGCCGGTGGGTGAGCCGGACGAGCACTGACCCGTCCCCGCGCGACAGCCGGATGTTCCGCGCCCTCCGCGTGCGGAACTTCCGCCGCTACGCCTCCGCCAACCTGGTCAGCCTCACCGGCACCTGGATGCAGCGCATCGGCCAGGACTGGCTGGTCCTCCAGCTCTCCGGCGACAGCGGCGTGGCCCTCGGCCTGATCACCGCCCTGCAGTTCGGTCCCACGCTGCTGCTCAGCGCGTACGGCGGCGTGCTCGCCGACCGGTACAGCAAGCGCCGGATGCTGCTCGTCACCCAGGCGCTGATGGGCCTGCTCGCGCTGGCGCTCGCCGTGCTGGTCGCCACCGGTGCGATCGCCCTGTGGCACGTCTTCGTCCTGGCCGGCGGGCTCGGCGCCGTCGCCGCCGTCGACGCCCCGGTGCGGCAGGCGTTCGTCTCCGAGATGGTCGGGCCCGACCTGCTGGCCAACGCCGTCGGCCTGAACTCGACGATCTTCAACGGCGCCCGGCTGGTCGGGCCCGCGATCGCCGGGCTGCTGATCGGGGCGGCCTCGGGGAACACCGCCCCGGCCTTCTTCGTCAACGCCGCCAGCTTCGCGTTCACCATCGCGGCGCTGGCCGGGATGCGCACCGACGAGCTGCGGCCCAGCCCACCGGTCGCCCGCGCGAAGGGTCAGCTCCGCGAAGGCGTCGCCTACACCTGGGCGCATCCCGACCTGGTGCTCGCCATGGTGCTGGCCCTCGTGATCGGCACCTTCGGGTTCAACTACCAGGTGACCATCGCCCTGATGTCGCGGCAGGTCTTCGACCTGGGCGCCGAGGCGTTCGGGCTGCTGTCCACCTGCTTCGCCCTCGGATCGCTGACGGGCGCTCTGCTGTCCACCCGGCGCACCGTCCGTCCCCGCCAGCGGTTCCTCATCGGCTCGGCGGTGCTGTTCGGCGTGCTGACCGTGGTCGCCGGCCTCATGCCCGGCTACCTGTCGTTCGCGGTGCTGCTGGTGCCGACCGGCGCCGCGGCGCTCGTCTTCAGCGTGGCGAACAACAGCTTCGTCCAGCTCGGCGTCGACCCGCAGATGCGCGGGCGGGTGATGGCGCTGTACTTCATGTGCTTCCTGGGCGGGACGCCGGTCGGCGCCCCGGTGATCGGCTGGATCTCCGAGCACCTGGGCGCGCCGTGGGGCCTCATCCTCGGCGGCGCGGTCTGCGTGGTCGCGGCGCTGATCGCCGGGGCGGTCCTCGCGCGGGGGCGTCGGGTGCGGGTCGAGGCGCGTCTCGCGCCGCCCCGGCTACGGCTGCTCGTCGGCGCGCGCGGGCCGGCCGTCGCGTCGACGGGCCTGCGGGCCGCCGAGGAGGCAGTCGCCGAGCGGGCTCCGGGGCAGCAGGCGCTCGGCGGCTGAGCCGTCCCAGGGGCCCCATCCCGGAGTACCGTCGCCTCATCCCATCCGGGTCCGGGAGGCGACGTGGCCAACTCGATCCTGCAGATCGCCGCGATGACGGCCGTCCTGGTCGCGGTCTTCGGGGGCACCGGCCCGCTGCTGCGTGCGATCGGCCGGCTGCTGGACCGCCGGCACCGGGCCCGGCACCCCGAGTCCACGCGGCGCCCTCTGCAGGTGGTCGCCGCCGACGTGCGCCGGCTGGGCCGGCAGATCGCCCTCGTCCCGGCCGGCGCGCCGATGGCCCGCCGCCGCGCGCTGGCTGCCGCCTACGACGACGTCCTCGTCGAGGCGGCGGAGCTGCTGGACGTCCCCCATGACCTGACGGCCGCCCCGCTCGGCGCCGAGCGCGATCTCGAGCGGTTGCGCCTCCTGGCCGCGCTGGAGGAGGCCGGGCTGGCGGTGCGCGGCTGATCCGCGCGGGCAACCGGCTCTTCTTCGCCGTCGATCCGCCGGAGCAGGCACGTGCCGATCTGGCGCGCGCGCTCGACGCCCTGCGCGACGTTCCGGGTGGGCCGCGGTGGGGGTCGCCGGAGCGCTGGCACCTGACGCTGCTGTTCCTGGGTGACGTCCCGCCGGACCGGGTGCCGCCGCTGGTGGAGAAGGCCGCCGCGGTCGTCGCCGGGGCGCCGCCGATGACGCTGCGGCTGGCCGGCGGTGGGCGGTTCGGCTCGCTGCGCCGTCCGCAGGTGGCGTGGGCCGGCCTGGAGGGGGACGTGCGCCCGCTCGTGGAGCTGGCGCGGCAGCTGGCCGACGGAGCCCGGTCGCTGCGGCTCGCGGTCGAGGAACGGCCGTTCCGGCCGCACCTGACCCTGGGCCGGTGGCGCGCCGGCCGGCCGGCCGACGGCGCGGTGGTCGACCGGCTGGCCGGCTACCGCGGACCCGACTGGCCGGTGCGCGAGGTTCGGCTGCTCGACAGCCACCTCGGACCGGCGCCGACGTACGACACCGTGGCCGCCTGGAAGGTCGGCTGATCTACCAGGCGTACTCCTTCGGCGCGGGCTGGTAGCCCGGGAAGATCTCGTCGAGCCGGGCCAGCGCTGCGTCGTCCAGCTGGACGTCGAGGGCCCTGAGGCCGCCGTCGAGCTGCTCCTTCGTGCGGGGGCCCACGATCGGCGCGGTCACCGCGGGCTGGTGCAGCAGCCACGCGACCCCGACGTCGGCCGGCGCGTGTCCCAGCTCGCGGCAGAAGGCCTCGTACTGCTCCAGGGCCGGGCGGTGCCGCTCGATCCGCTTCTGGTTCCGGTCCTCGCTGCGGCGGGTGCCCTCGGGCTGCTCCAGCGCGCCGGCCAGCAGCCCGCCGGCCAGCGGGCTCCACGGGATGATGCCGACCCCGTAGTGCCGCGCCGCCGGGAGCACCTCGAGCTCGACGTGCCGGGTGAGCAGGTTGTAGTGCGACTGCTCGCTGACCAGGCCCTGGAAATTCCGCCGGTCCGCCGCCTCGTTGGCCGCGGCGATCTGCCAGGCGGGGTGGTTGGACGAGCCGACGTAGAGCACCTTGCCCTGGGCGACGAGCGTCTCGCAGGCCTGCCAGATCTCCTCCCACGGCGTGCGCAGGTCGACGTGGTGGAACTGGTAGAGGTCGATCCACTCGGTGCGCATGCGGCGCAGCGAGCCCTCGCAGGCCCGGACGATGTTGCGGGCGGACAGGAAGGTGTCGTTGGGCCAGTCGGACATCCCGCCGTAGACCTTGGTGGCCAGGACGGTCTTGTCCCGGCGCTCGCCGCCCTGGGCGAACCAGCTGCCCAGCACCTCCTCGGTGCGGCCCTTGCCGGCGTCGAACCCGTAGACGTTGGCCGTGTCGACGAAGTTGATGCCCTCCTCGAGCCCCAGGTCCAGGATCGCGTGGGAGTCGGCCTCCTCGGTTTTCCAGCCGAGGTTCATGGTGCCCAGGCAGAGCCGGGAGACCGACAGGCCGCTGCGTCCGAGGTGCGTGTACTCCATGGGGAACCACCCTGGCACCCTGGGCGACGTGCCGCAGGACCTCTCCGCCTTCGACGCCGCCACGACCGTCCGCAGGGCGGAGGGCGGCGGCCTGGTCACCGAGCTCGACCCCGGCTGGGACGTCGGCGGCGGCATCCTCAACGGCGGCTACCTGCTCGCGGTCGCCGCGCGGGCCGCCGTCCTCGAGAGCCCGCACCCCCACGCGGTCGGGCTGTCGGCGAGCTACCTGCGCGCGCCGGCGGCCGGTGCCGCGACGCTCGCCGTCGTCCCCGGGCCGGCCGGGCGCACAGTGGCCCACGCCCTGGTCACCCTGGCCGACGCGGAGGGCCCGGCCGTCACGGTCCAGGCGACGACGGCGACCCTGGGGACCGACGCACCCGAGTGGTCGGAACCGATGCCCGTCGTCCCCTCGGTGGAGGACTGCTTCTCCGTCGCCGAGCAGCGGCATCTCGCCCAGCCCGACGTGCCCATCCCCGGGCTGACCCAGCGGCTCGACATGCGGCTGGACCCGTCCACCGCGGGCTGGGCGGTCGGCAAGCCGTCGGGGGAGCCGGTGATCCGGGCCTGGATGCGGTTCGCCGACGGCCGGGACCCCGATCCGCTGGCGCTGGTCCTCTTCGCCGACGCGCTGCCGCCGACCGGCTTCGCGCTGGGCCGCATCGGCTGGGCGCCGACCGTGCAGCTCCAGGTGCTGGTGCGGGCGCTCCCGGCGCCGGGCTGGTGCTTCGTCGAGGCGCGGGCGAGCGAGATCGCCGGTGGGTGGGGCGACGAGGACTACCGGATCTGGGACTCCGCCGGGCGCCTGGTCGCGCAGAGCCGGCAGCTCGCCCGCGCCCCCCGCTGAGGACGGCGGTCAGGGCACCCCGGGCAGCTCGACGTCGCCGGTGAGGTAGCGCTGGACGGTCGGGCCGATCGCCGCGACCACCTCGTCCGGCGTCGCCGAGGCCAGCGGTTCGAGTCGGAGCACGTAGCGGGCCATGACCAGCCCGATGATCTGCGAGGCGACCAGCGAGGCCCGGGCGGCCCGGACGTCGGGATCGAAGCCCAGCGTACTGACCACCTTCCGCAGGATCTTGGCGACGAGGAACTCCCGCAGCAGCTTCGCCGTCCACTCGTTGCTGACCGCGGACCGGATGAGCGCCAGTCCCGCCGCCCGGCCCGGGCCGTCCCACACGTGCAGCACCATGCGGACCACCGCGGCGCCGAGCTGGTCCTTCGGTGACTCCAGGACCTTCGGTAGGAGCTCCATGGGGTTGGCGGGGGCGTCGACGACAGCGAGGAAGAGCTTGTCCTTGTTGCCGAAGTAGTGGTGCACGAGCGCGGGGTCGACGCCGGCGGTGGTGGCGATGCCCCGGATGGTGGCGCCGTCGAACCCCTTCTCGGCGAAGACGGTGCGGGCGGCGGCGAGGACCGCTTCGCGGGTGTCCGGGTTGCCCGGACGACGGCCGGTCGGCCGGGCTGCCTGCCCGACCGACCGGAGGCGCGACGTCTCGTCGGCGTTCAGCTGGTCCTCCTCCGCAGGGTCGCCGCCGCGAGCGCGAGGGCGAGCAGGGCGGCGCCGGCGACGATGCCGATGTCCCGCCACATGATGCCGGTCTCCGCTGCGGACCGGCCGACCTCCTGGAGGGCCTCCACCGCGTACGTGAGCGGCAGGACGTCGCTGATCGCCTGCAGCCAGCCGGCCATCTGCTCGCGGGCAACCAGCAGCCCGCAGAGGAAGAACTGGGGCAGGACGATCACCGGCATGAACTGCACGGCCTGAAACTCGCTGCGGGCGAACGCGCTGGCCAGCAGCCCGAGTGCGACGCCGAGGACGGCGTCGACGACGGCGATGAGCACGACGAGCCAGATCGACCCGGCGACGTCGAGGTCGTAGACCGTCGTCGCGACCGTGACCGTGACCAGCGCCTGCAGGGCGGCCATGAGACCGAAGGCCAGGCCGTACCCGAGCAGGAGGTCGAGCCGGGCCAGCGGAGTGGTGAGCAGCCTCTCGAGCGTGCCGGAGGTGCGCTCGCGCAGCATCGCGATGCTCGTGACCAGGAACATCACCACGAACGGGAAGATGCCGAGCATGGTCAGCCCGACCCGGTCGAACGTGCTCTCCTGGCCCGGGAAGGTCGGCACGTCCTTCCAGAGCAGGTAGAGCAGGCCCAGCAGCAGGCTGGGCAGGACCAGCATCATCGCGATGGTGCGGTGGTCGTGCCGCAGCTGGCGCAGCACGCGGGCGGCGGTCGACGCGGTGAGCCGTGGGCTCAGGTGGGTGGTCGCCGCCTGCGGGCGGTCGATCGTGGTGGCGGTCATGCCAGGCTCTCCTGTTCGCTCCCGCGGGGCGCTCCGCTCCCCGCTCGTTCGTCGCTGCGCTGGTGTCCGCTCGCCCCTACCTCCTCGTGGGCACGGACCAGGTTGAGGAACGCCGCCTCCAGGTCGTCGGAGCGGCCGTCGGTGCGCAGCTGCGCCGGCGTGGAGTCGGCGATCAGGTCGCCGTCGCGGAGCAGGAGCAGCCGGTCGCAGCGGCCGGCCTCGTCCATCACGTGGCTGGAGACGATCAGCGTCGTTCCTGCGGCGGCCAGGGCGTGGAAGCGGTCCCAGAGCTCGACCCGGAGGACGGGATCCAGCCCGACGGTCGGCTCGTCGAGCACCAGCACCTCCGGGCACCCGACCAGCGCGCAGGCGAGCGACGCCCGACCCATCTGCCCCCCGGACAGGTCGCGGACCAGCTGGCCCGCGGCGTCGGTCAGGCCGACGTCGGCGATCGCGGCGTCCGCCTCGCGGGGGCTCATCCCGTACAGCGACGCGAAGTAGCGGACGTTATCGCGCACGCTGAGGTCGGCGTAGACGCTCGGCGCCTGGGTGACGTATCCGAGGCGGTTGCGGAGGGCGGGCGAACCGGCCGGCTCGCCGAGGACGGTGACCTCGCCGGAGCGGATCTGCTGCACGCCGACGATCGCCCGCATCAGCGTGGTCTTCCCGCTCCCGCTGGGGCCGAGCAGCCCGGTCACCTCGCCGGTCGGGACGGCGAAGCTCAGGCCGTGGAGCACGCGCCGGCGACCGCGGTCGACGACGAGATCGGTGACGGTGACTGCGGCGTCCATGACGCACCCTCCAGGAAACTCAACGTCTGATGAACTCAACGCTAGATGAGTTGCTCGGAGCCGTCAACGGAGTCGAAGGTCCCTGCCTCACCCCAGGCATGTGGTCGCCGCCTTTGCGCTGTGGGCCGGGGATGGGAACCGCCCCTGGGATCGATGTCGCGGCCGGGCAGAATCGGGCGGTGCCCGCGCCCGTTCTCATCACCGACCCGGGCGATCCGCGGGTGGCCGACTTCCGCGACCTCAAGGCCGGCGACCGCCCGGCGGGGCGCGAGCGGGGCACGGGCCCGGTGATCGTCGAGGGCGTCCCGGCCGTCGAGCGGCTGCTGGCCTCGCCCTACCGGGTGCGCGCCGTGTTCGGGGTGCCCGGCCGCGTGGCGGCGCTCGACCTCCCCGACGGGGTGCCGGCCTTCGAGGCGGACAAGTGGGTGCTCTCCGAGGTCGTCGGCTTCCGCGTCACCCGGGGCGTCCTCGCGTCCGCCGACCGGCGCGACCCCGCCGACCTGGACGAGCTGCTGGCCGGCCCCGACCCGGCGGCCCCGAGGAGGCTCGCCGTCCTCGAGGCGCTCAACGACGCCGAGAACCTCGGCTCGATCGCGCGCTCGGCGCTGGCCCTCGGCATCGACGGGCTGCTGCTCGACCCCCGCTGCGCCGATCCGCTCTACCGCCGGTCGGTGCGGGTGTCGATGGGACACGTGCTGGCCCTGCCGTTCGTCGTCCTGCCCGAGTGGCCGGGCGACCTGGACCGGCTGCACCGGGTGGGCTACACGACGGTCGCGCTGACCCCGGCGGCCGACGCCGTCGACCTCGGCACGCTCGACCCGGCACGCCACCCGAGGACGGCGGTCCTGCTGGGGGCCGAGGGACCGGGGCTCACCCTGGAGGCGCAACAGGCCGCGCGGATCAGGGCGCGCATCCCCATGCGCCCGGGCGTCGACTCCCTCGGGGTCGCGGCGGCGGCCGCGATCGCCTTCGCGACCCTGCGCTGACCTAGCCGCGCAGGGAGAACCGGGCTAGGTGGGCCCGGGCCTCCTCGGCGTGCGCCGGGTTGCACATCACGTCGTAGCGGCTGGCCACGATCTTGCTGGTGCTGGTGAAGTCGCGGCGGCCCCGGGTGGCGGCGTAGCCCATCCAGCCGAACGCGGCGCCGAACACCAGACCGATGAGCAGGCCGGTGAGCACCGAGCCCACCCACTGGCCGCCGTCGGAGGAGAAGATGCCGAGCAGCAGCCCGACGAACAGGCCCCACCACGCGCCTCCGGCCGCACCGGCGGCGATGGCCCGGCCCGCCGTCAGGCGGCCCGTCACCGTCTCGATCATCCGCAGATCGGTGCCGATGATCGTCACGTTCTCGACCGCGAACTTCTCGTCCGACAGGTAGTCGACGGCGGCCTGCGCCTGCTCGTAGCTGTCGTAGGAACCCACCTGGACGCCGCCGAGCGGCATCGACACCGACGCTGACATGTCCCTGACAACTCCCCGGCTCGGGTGATCGTTCCGTGCCGGTCAAGCGTGACGCGGTGGGCCGGTGCGCACCAGACCGTCAGCGGTGGCGGCGGACTCCGAAGACGATGTCCTCCCACGCCGGGATCCGGGCGCGCGGGTCCTCGTGGTCGGCGTCACCGGTGGTGCCCAGCACCACGGTGTCGTGCTCGGCCACCTCGTCGAGCAGTTCGTCGAGCGAGCGGTCGTCGTCCGGCGAGCCGGTGGAGGGGTGCACGTTCCGCACCCGCTCGTCAGCGGGTGCGAACACCTCGCGCTGCCCCATCTCCGGTGGCACCTGGTGCGTGAGGTCCTCGGTGTCCGCGGCGGGGGACACCTCGTCGTCGGCCGGTTCCTCGTGCAGCACGGTCACCGGACGGGAGCGGTGCACCGGGACGACGGGCAGCCCGGCCGGGACGTCGGGGACGGCGCGGACCAGTCGGGTGCCCTCGGCGAAGTCCAGGGTCGCGGCGTCCGACGGGGTGACGGTCCGGGAGGGGACGTCGAAGCTCCAGCGCGTCGTCCCGGACGTGTCGCCGGCCCGCCAGACGCCGGTGACCTGCCACGTGCCGTCGTCGCTGCGGAAGGCGTCCCAGGTCACCGCCTCGACGTCGTAGTCGATCAGCCGCAGACGCTCGGTCATGAACTGGTGGAGCGCGACGCCGGGAGAGCCCTCGCTCAGGCGGACGCGGGCCTCGCGCGCCTGCTCGGCCACGCGCTCGCGTTCCTGGATCACGGGGTGGGCGAAGCGCATGATCCGCTCGACCCGGGTGCCCGAGGCCGCGGCGACCTGCTCCGGCGTCTCGCCGGCACGGATCCGGGCCTGGATCACCCGCGGGGGCAGCTCGGTGCCGAGGTCGACGTCGATCTGGGTCAGCCGGCGGGCGTCCCCCCGGGCGGCGGCCCGCAGCCGGTCGTCGATGGGCAGCTCGAACTTCTCGCCCTCACCGTCGGGACCCTCCGTCGCGAGGACGAGGCTGTTCCCGTCGTCGGAGAGCGCCACGAGGCGCAGTGTGCGCATGGCGACCTCCTGAAGGGCTGCGCGGGCGGTCCGACAAGAGACCGGAGCCCGAGGCTAACGGCGCGCCGGCGGCGGAGCGCGCAGGCGGCCCGGCGTGGCGCGTCCCGGCGCTCTCGCGCGCGGGGGGTGCGGGCGGCTCGGGAGTCCGCCGATGAAGGAGGTGTCACCTGTTCGCAACGTGCGAGCGGCACAGTGGCGACCCAGGGACCGCAGTCCGGCGCACGAGGAGGTGGAATGGCCAGCCCGCAGACCGACCGGTGGGTCGTACCGCCGGTCAGCGCGCCGCCCATGCTGCTGCCCGGCGGGCTGCGCACGGCCGTCGCCGAGATCGCCGGTGCGCCGGGCGCCTGGTGCCCCGCGCTGTCCCCGGCCGGCGACCGGGTGGCCTACGTCAGCGACCGGTCGGGGATCCCCCGCCTCGAGGTGGCCACCGTCGACCAGCCGATCCCGCCGGCGGTCCTCTCGGGCCCCGAGGAGGAGGTCGTCTCCGTCGCCTGGTCGCCGGACGGGGCGTGGCTCGCCTACCTGGTGAGCCCGGGCGGATCGATCTGCGCGGAGCTGCACGTCGTCCGCCCCGACGGGACCGGCCACCGGGTGCTGGCGGGGGAGTACCCGCGCGCCACCGTCTTCGCCGGGGGATGGACCGGCCCGGGGCACTACGTCTGCTCCATCGCGCCCGGCGACGGTCCGGACGCCGACATCGTCCTCGTCGACGCGGCCACCGGCGAGCATCGGATCCTCGCCCGTGGCGGCTTCCTGTCGGTCACGGCCGTCTCCGCCGACGAGCGGTTCGTCCTGGCGCGCCGCGGCCCCCGCGGGTTCCGGCACATCGTCGTCATCGACGTCCGCACCGGCGTCCAGCGCCGGGTCCTCCCGCTGGACGCCCCGGGGGGGCTCGCGTCGGAGGACGGCCGGTTCGCCCCCGACGGCCGGTCGCTGTTCGTCCGGGCCTCGCTGCCGGGGGCCCCCGGCGCCGACCGCTCCGGGCTGGTCGCGGTGCCGCTGTCCGAGGACGGCGTTCCCGGCGAGGGGCGCGTCGTGCTCCGCCGGGACGACGCCGACCTGGACGGCTACGCGGTGCGGGCCGACGGCACCCTGCTGGCCGTGTGGACCTGCGACGAGGTCACCCAGCCGCGCGTGCACGACCTGTCCGACGGCGCCCTGGTGCGCGAGCTAGGGCTGCCCGAGCCGGTGATGCCGGGCTGGTCGCTGTCGGCGGACGGCGCGACGATGGTCGCCGAGCTGACCGGCCCCCGCACCCCGCGCGGGCTGTGGCTGCTCGCGGTGGACGGCGCCGCCCGTCCCGCTCCGCTGCCGTCGGCTCCGCCCCGTCCCGACCCGTCCGCGCTGGCGACGCCGGTGCGCCACGTCTACGAGGCGCACGACGGCCTGCGGCTCTCCGGCTGGCTCTACACCCCCCGCGGTGTCCACGGCCCGAACCGCACCGTGGTCAGCTTCCACGGCGGCCCCGAGGGCCAGGAGCGGCCGGCGTGGTCGCCGGTCGCCCAATCGCTGGTCGCCGCCGGGTGCACCGTCTTCGCGCCGAACGTCCGCGGCTCGGGCGGCTTCGGGCGGGCGTTCGTCAGCGCCGACGACGGTCCGGCGCGCGAGGGCTCCTTCGCCGACGTCCCCTCGACCGTCGCGGCGCTGGTGGCCGCCGGCATCGCCGAGCCGGGCCGGATCGGGGCGCACGGCTGGTCCTACGGCGGCTACCTGACCCTCGTGTCGCTGACCCGGTGGCCGGACCTGTTCGCGGCGGGAGCGACGCTGGCGGGCATGAGCGACCTGCGCACCTTCTTCGCCCGTACCGAGCCGTGGATGGCCGCGGCGTCGGTCACCGAGTACGGCGACCCGGTCGCCGACCGGGATCTGCTCGCCCGGCTGTCCCCGATGACCGGTCTCGACCGGCTGACCTCGCCGGTGCTGCTCTGCCACGGCGAGCGGGACACCAACGTGCCGGTCCTGGAGTCGGTCCAGGCGCACGAGGCCCTGCAGGCCCTCGGCCGGACCAGTGACCTGCTGCTGCTGCCCGGCGAGGGCCACACCGTCGTCGGCCGGGACCACCTCGTGGAGCTCAGCGAGCGGGTCGTCGCCTGGTTCGACCGCTGGCTGTGAGCGACGACCTCCTCGCCGACTATCCCGCAGCCCCCGCCGACGAGGCGGTCGACCCGGTGGGTCGGCTGCGGAACGGCTACGCGGTCCTGGATCCGGCGCTGCAGCGGCTGGGGCTGCCGGGGCTCGCGGCCGCCGCGGCCGCTCTCACCGCCGACCGCGAGGCCCGCGGGGTCACGATCGGGTCGTGGTCCGACGGCCGGCAGACGGTGCGCACTCTCCCGATGGACCCCCTCCCGCGGGTCGTCGCGGCCCACGACTGGGCGGCCGTCGCGGCGGGCGTCGAGCAGCGGCACCGCGCGCTGAACGCCTTCCTCGCCGACGCCTACCGGGCCGCGGGCCGACGGCGGGGCGACACCGACCGCGCCCCCGAGGTGGTGCGGGCCGGGGTCCTCCCCGAGTGGGCGGTCGCGCACAGCCCGGGCCGCGACCCCGAGGCCGTTGCGATGGCCTGGCGCGGGCAGCCACGCGCGGCCGTGGCCGCCACCGACGTGCTGCGCGGCCCCGACGGCGCCTGGCTGGTGGCCACCGACGACCTCCGGGTGCCGGCCGGCCTGGGCTACGCGCTGACCAACCGGACCGGTCTGCGTCGCGCGCTGCCCGGGCTGTTCAGCGGCGTCGTCCCGGCCGATCCCGCCGACGCCATCGTCCATCTCCGCGCGGGGCTCGAGGCGGCCGCGCCGCCGGCCTGCACGGGAGTGCCGCGGATCGCCGTCCTGACCGCGGGGGAGAGCGACAACGCCTGGTACGAGCACCGCGTGCTCGCCGAGGCGCTCGGCGTGCCCCTCGTGCGGGCGGCGGACCTCTGGCCGCGGATGGACGGCGGGCTGGAGGCGACCGTCGGCGCCGGGCGGGTGCCGGTCGACGTGCTGCACCGCCGGTTCGACGACGGCCTGCTCGGTGCCTTCCGGACACCGATCGGCCAGTCGCTGGACGCGCTCCTGGTCGACGCCGTGCGCGCCGGCCGGCTCGGGCTGGCCAACGTTCCCGGCAACGGGCTGGCCGACGACGCCGCCACGTACGCCTGGGTGCCGGCGATGATCCGCTTCTACCTGGGCGAGGAACCGCTGCTGGCCTCCGTGCCCACCTGGGTGCTGGCCGACGACGCGCAGTGGGCGCAGGTGCGCGACCGGTTGCACGAGCTGGTGCTCAAGCCGGTCGCGGGCTACGGCGGCCGCGGCGCGGTCTTCGGGCCCGGCTGCTCCTCGGCCGAGCTCGCGGCACTGCAGGCCGAGGTCGCCGCCGCGCCGCACCGCTTCGTCGCCCAGCTCCCGGTGCAGGCCTCCACGGTGCCCACACTGGCCGACGGCGTCCTGCTGCCGCGGCGGGTGGACCTGCGGGTCTTCACCGTCGCGGACCGCGACGGGGCAACCTGGGCGCTCCGGGCACCGCTGACCCGGGTCGCGCTCGGCGATGGGGCCGGCCGCGGCACGAAGGACACCTGGCTGCTGGACTGATCCGGCGCCACCCCGTCGATCATCGGAGGCGTGCACGGGGATCGGCGGGCCACCGCAGGACGCGCCGGCGCAGCGGGCACCCGGACGATGATCGATCCGCGGGGGTCCGCTGCGGACGCCGATCAGGCGGAGGCGGTGCGCCGTTCCCCGGCCAGCGAGCTGGTGATGACCACGGTGGTGCCCTCGGGGCTGGGCGTCGCGGAGATGTCGCCGAAGGCACTCATCAACGTCGAGCCGCGGCCGCGGTCCATGCTGGCGCTGCGCTCCCGCCACTGCCCGTAGTCGCGCACCGAGATCCGCAGCTGAGTGCCCTCGAGCGAGGCGCGGACGTCGAAGAACGGCTCGGTTGGGTCCTGCGCGTGCTCGATGGCGTTCGTCGCGGCCTCGCATGCGGCCAGCAGGAGGTCGTAGGTCTGGTCCGCCTCGACACCGGCCGCCTGCAGCCAGGCGCGGAGCCGACCACGGAGCACGGGCACCGACGACGCCTCCGACGGCAGCCGCCAGTCCGCGGGCGCGACGACCCGCGCGGACTCGTGCGGTCGCCGGGGCGCAGGCGGCCCGGGGCGGGGAGCCGTTCCGGAGCCGGGCACGGGCATCGGCACCGTCTCCGGCATCGGCGACGCCGGGGGAACGGGCGCGACTGCCGGGGGAACGGCGGCAGCGGCCGTGCGGCGGCCGGCCGCCCGCTCGAGTGCGACCCGGACCCGGGCGATGAGCTCGTCGGCCTGGAACGGCTTGGCCAGGTAGTCGTCGGCACCGGCCTCCAGGCCCTCCACCGATGCCTCCTGACCGGCCCGCGCGGTCAGCATGATGACCGGGATGTCGCTCGTGGCGGGGTTCGCGCGCAGGGCGCGGAGCAGCTCGAAGCCGTCGATGCGCGGCATCATCACGTCGGTCAGGACGATGTCCGGAGCCTCGTCGGCGACCGCCCGGAGGGCCTCCTCACCGTTCGCCGTGCTGCGCACCGTCCAGTGCGGTCCGATGAGCCGCGCCAGGTAGGCGCGCATGTCGGCGTTGTCGTCGACGACGAGGACGCTGCCGCCGGGGCCTGCCGCCACGACGGGACGGGAGGTGTCGTCCTCCCAGCTCGCCGCCTCGCCGCGGGCGGCGTCGGACGGGCTGACGCGGTGCGGTGCCTCGTGCGCGTCGGGCTCGCCGAAGGGCAGCGAGACCGTGAACGTGCTCCCCGCGCCCGGCTCGCTCTGCACCGACACCGAGCCGCCGTGCAGCGAGGCCAGCTCGTGCACCAGCGCCAGCCCGATGCCCGTGCCCTCGCGCGTACGGGCGGTCGCGCCCGGCACGCGGTGGAAGCGCTGGAACAGCTGCGGGAGCTCCTCGGCGACGATGCCGACACCGGTGTCGGCCACCGTGAGCACGAACCGGTCTCCGTCGGTGCGGAGGGCGACGTCGATCCCGCCGACGAACGTGTACTTCACCGCGTTGGCCAGCAGGTTGACGACGACCTTCTCCCACATGCGAGGGTCGACGTAGGCCGGCCGGCCCAGCGGAGGGCAGTCCACCGAGAGGCGCAGTCCCGCCCGCTCGGCGGCGGACCGGAAGATGCCTGCCAGCTCCGCGGTGAACGTCGCGACGTCGGTCTCCACCCGCACCGGGCTGGCGCGGCCGGCCTCGATGCTGGCGAAGTCGAGCAGGTCGTTCACCAGCCGCTGGAGGCGCTGACCGTTGCGCAGCGCCAGGGTGAGCTGCTCCCGAACGTCCTCGGGCAGCGGCTGGGCGGCGTCGCCCAGGACGTCGCGGATCGGGCCGAGCAGCAGCGTCAGCGGGGTGCGCAGCTCGTGGCTCACGTCGGAGAAGAACGTGGTCTTGGCGCGGTCGAGCTCGGCGAGCGACTCGGCCCGGCGGCGCTCTGCCTCGAAGGCCCGTGAGGTGGCCACCGCACCGGCGAACTGCCCGGCCATGAGCTGGTGGAAGGAGTCGTGCTCCTCGTCCAGGGCGAGGTTGGGGCTCTTCCCGGCGACCAGGACACCCAGCAGGTCGCCGCTGCGGCCCACCTCCAGCGGCAGCACGACCGCCTCGGTGACCGGGTCGCCCCACGGGCCGCCGCTGACGCCGAGGCCCGGCACCCGGGCGGTGATCTCCACCGCATCGGGCCGGATCTCGGGAGGGAGGAGCTCGGCGGCGCAGCCGACGCTCCCCGCGCGCCGGAGGCGCCGGTCGTCGGGGTCGGCGAGGTAGACCGCGGCGAACGGGACGTCCAGCGGGTCACCGCTGAGCGTCGCGCACATCGCGGCCACCGTCTCCTGCTCGTCGCCGACGGAACCACCGGCGACGGAGAGCTGGTGCAGCAGCCGCTGGCGTCGCGAGCCGATGACCTCGCCGGTCACCTCGTAGCAGACGGCGTGCATGCCGGCGACCGAGCCGTCGTCGCCGAAGGCGGGGGCGTGGGTGACGGTGAAGTAGGTCTCCTCGCGGTACCCGGCGCGCTCGAGCAGCAGCTGCAGCGCGGGGAACCAGGAGGACTCGAGCGTGGTCATCGCGTGCGCGATCGGCGGGCCCAGCACGCCCCAGCCCGCGGCGAGGGTCTCCCGGATGTCGTCGCCGATGGCGGGGTGCTGCGAGCCGATCAGCGGCGCGTAGGCGTCGTTGTAGAACTGGGTGAACTCCGGGCCCCAGGTCAGCACCATGGGGAACCTCGACACGAGCACCGTGCGGACGGCGAAGCGCAGGCTGGCCGGCCAGGTCTCCACCGGCCCGACCGGTGTGGCCGACCAGTCGAGCGCGGCCATCAGCCGCCCCGCCTCGCCCCCGGCGGCGAACAGGTCACCGCTGTCGGGTCCCGTCGGGGAACCGGGAACCACGCTCACCTCCAGCCGAGAAGGGCCAACCACCGCGAGCCCGGACGTCCCGTCCGGTCGGCAGCCTTTCCGCCTTCGACGACCCGCTGTGCGCAACCTACCCGGCGCTCCTGGGAGCCGCTGTCCCCGTCCCGGGGCCCGGGATGGCGTCCTTTCAGAGCCGCTCGACCACGTGGTCGATGCACGCGGTCAGGGCGCTCACGTCGTCTGGCTCGACGGCCGGGAACATGCCCACGCGCAGCTGGTTGCGGCCGAGCTTGCGGTAGGGCTCGACGTCGACGACCCCGTTGGCCCGCAGCGTCTTGGCGATCGCGGCCGCGTCCACGGAGTCGGCGAAGTCGATCGTGCCGACGACGAGCGACCGGTGCGCCGGGTCGGCCACGAACGGCGTGGCGTACTCGGACTTCTCCGCCCAGCGGTAGAGCCGGTCGGAGGACTCCCGGGTGCGGGCGACCGCACCGGACAGCCCGCCGAGGGACAGCAGCCACCGGATCTGATCGGCCAGCAGGAAGAGCGTCGCCACCGCGGGGGTGTTGTACGTCTGGTCCTTGCCGGAGTTGTCGACCGCGATCGACAGGTCGAGGAACCCGGGGATCCAGCGCCCCGATGCCTTGATCTCGGCGACGCGGGCCAGCGCGTCGGCGGACATGAGCGCGATCCACAGGCCGCCGTCGGCCGCGAAGCACTTCTGCGGCGCGAAGTAGTAGACGTCGGTCTGCCCGATGTCGACGGGCAGGCCACCGGCGCCGCTGGTCGCGTCGATGAGGACGAGCGCGTCGTCGTCCCCGCCCCGCGGCCGGGCGATGGGGGCCATCACCCCGGTGGAGGTCTCGTTGTGCGCCCACGCGTAGACGTCGACGCCGTCCTGAGCCTTGGGCAGCGCGAGGGAGCCGGGTTCCCCCTTCGCGACCACCGGGTCGGCCAGGAACGGCGCCTCGGCGGCGCCGGAGGCGAACTTGGCGGAGAACTCGCCGTAGGTGCCGAAGGCGGCGCGGTCGCGGATCAGGCCGATGATCGCGGCGTCCCAGAATGCCGTCGTGCCCCCGTTGCCCAGGACCACCTCGTAGCCGTCGGGCAGGTCGAAGAGCTGGGCCAGGCCTGCGCGGATCTCACCGACCAGTCCCTTGACCGGTGCCTGCCGGTGCGAGGTGCCCATGACCGCGGCGCCGTCCGCCGCGAGGGCCCGGAGCGCCTCGGGTCGGACCTTCGACGGACCGCAGCCGAAGCGGCCGTCGGCGGGCAGGAGCTCGGCAGGGATGGTGATGCTCATCCGGGAGAGGCCTCTCGACGGTTGGAATGGGCCCTGGTTCAGGAGACCTGGGTCGTCGTCGTGGTCTTGATGGTGTTCCAGCCCTCGACCTCGTCCGGCTTGCGCGGGTCGGGGCCGATGTAGCGGGCGGACGGGCGCACGAGCCGGCCGGTGTTCTTCTGCTCGAGGATGTGCGCGCACCAGCCCGCCGTGCGGGCGCAGGTGAACATCGAGGTGAACATGTGGCTGGGCACGTCGGCGAAGTCGAGGACGATCGCCGCCCAGAACTCCACGTTGGTCTCGATCGGCCGGTCGGGGCGCCGCTCCCGCAGCTCCTTGAGGGCGGCGTTCTCCAGGGCCAGCGCGGCCTCGAAGCGCGGGGCGCCGAGCTCCTCGGCGGCGCGGCGCAGGACGCGGGCGCGCGGGTCCTCCGCCCGGTAGACGCGGTGACCGAAGCCCATGAGCCGGTCGCCGCGGTCGAGCAGGTCCTTCACGAACTTCTCGGCGTTCCCGCTCTCCTCGACGCCGTCGAGCATGTGCAGCACCCGGGACGGCGCACCGCCGTGCAGCGGGCCGGACATGGCGCCGATCGCGCCGGACAGCGAGGCCGCGACGTCGGCGCCGGTGGAGGCGATGACGCGCGCGGTGAAGGTGGAGGCGTTCATGCCGTGCTCGGCGGCCGACGTCCAGTAGGCGTCGACGGCGGCGACGTGGCGGGGGTCGGGCTCGCCCCGCCAGCGGACCATGAACCGCTCGACGATGGTGTTGGCCTCGTCGATCCGGCGCTGCGGAACCGCCGGGATGCCGATGCCGCGGGCGGACTGCGCCACGTAGGACAGCGCCATGACGGCCGCCCGGGCGAGCTCCTCGCGGGCCTCCTCGGCGTTGATGTCCAGCAGCGGCTTGTATCCCCAGATGGGGGTCAGCATCGCCAGTGCGGCCTGGACGTCGACCCGGACGTCACCGGTGTGCACCGGGATGGGGAACGGCTCGGCCGGCGGCAGGCCCGGGCCGAACTTGCCGTCGACCAGCAGCGCCCAGACGTTGCCGAAGGTGACCTTGCCGACCAGGTCCTCGATGTCGACGCCGCGGTACCGCAGCGCACCGCCGTCCTTGTCGGGTTCGGCGATCTCCGTCTCGAAGGCGATGATGCCTTCAAGACCGGGTACGAAGTCGTCGGCCATCTCGGATGCTCCTCTGCGCGCGGGACCGTGCGCGGCAGGGACCGCCGCGCACGACTGCCAGACGACCCTAGGCGGCGCTGACACGCCGGACGCACGCGGGCCCCACGACGGGCGCCCGCGCACGGCCTCGCGCGGCCCCCGACCGAGCTCGGTGTCAGCATGGCCGGGTGCCCGACCTCTCCCGCATGCGCAGGGACTACACCGCCGGCCGGCTGCGCGAGGAGGACCTCGCCGCCACGTGGGTGGAGCAGTTCGACCGCTGGTTCGCCGACGCCGTGGCCGCCGACCTCCCCGAGCCCAATGCCGTGGTCGCCGCCACCGCCGACGCCGACGGCGCCCCGGACGCGCGCATCGTGCTGATGAAGGGCTACGACGTGAGCGGCTTCGTCTTCGGCACGAGCTACGCGTCGGCGAAGGGCGCGCAGCTGGCCGCCAACCCACGTGCGGCGCTCGTCTTCCCGTGGCACGCGCTGCAACGGCAGGTCCGGGTCGCAGGCCGGGTGGAGCGGGTGGGCGACGCCGCATCCGACGCGATCTGGGACCCGCGGCCCCGCGGCTCGCAGCTGGCGGCCGCGGCGTCGGTGCAGTCGACCGTCGTGGACTCGTGGGACGAGCTCGCCGAGCGGGTCCGGCTGCTGGACGAGCAGACCCCGCCCGGGCCGGTGCCGCGGCCCGCGGCGTGGGGCGGCTACCGGGTGGTGCCCGAGCGGGTGGAGTTCTGGCAGGGCGGCGCCGACCGGCTGCACGACCGGCTGCGGTTCGTCCGGGACGACGAGGAGGGCGGGGGCTGGATCGTGCAGCGTCTGGCTCCATGACCTCGCCTGTCGACCCGGTCGAGGGGGGAGCTGGCGTCGAGGAGCCGGTTCCCGTCGATCGCCGCCGCCAGGGCTGGGCGATCGACACCACGCCGCTGCGCAACCCGCACTTCCGCCGGCTGTTCTGGGGAGTCGCGGCGACCATGCTCGGCCAGCAGATGACGCTCGTCGCCGTCCCGTTCCAGGTCTACGCGCTCACCGGCTCGTCCCTGCTGGTCGGTGTCACCTCGATCGTGGCGCTCGTCCCGCTGATCGTGTTCGGCCTGCTCGGCGGGGCGATCGCCGACGCGATGGACCGGCGGCGGCTGATGCTCATCACCTCCGTCGGCGCGGCCGCGACCAGTGCGCTGCTGGCGCTGCAGGCGTTGCTGCCCGGCGGGGGGAACCTCGTTCTGCTCTGGGTGCTCGCCGCGTTCGTGTCCGGGTTCGCAGCGGTCAACCAGCCGACCCGCAGTGCCGTGATCCCGGTGATCGTGGGGCCGGCCGGGGTGTCGGCGGCCAACGCACTGGCCATGACGGTCCGCCAGGCCGGGGTCATCGTCGGTCCGCTGCTGGCCGGCGTCCTGATCGGGCTCCGGGACCTCTTCCTCGCCTACGCGGTCGACGCGATCGGCTTCGTGATCGCCGCGGTGCTCCTGCGCGGGCTGCCCTCGCTCCCGCCCCGCGGCGTGGTGGGGCCGCTGCGCCTGGGCGCCGCGGTGCGGGGTGTGGGGGAGGGCTTCGCGTTCCTGCGCACCCAGCCGGTGCTGCTCATGACCTTCGTCGTCGACATCATCGCGATGATGTTCGCCTGGCCGCAGGCGGTCTTTCCCGAGCTGTCCCAGACCCGCTTCGCCGATTCGCCCAACAGCCTGGGGTGGCTCTTCGCGGGCATCTCGATCGGCGCGCTGGTCAGCGGGCTGAGCTCGGGATGGGTCTCGCGGGTCGACCGCCAGGGCGCGGTGGTGCTCGCGGCGATCGCGGTGTGGGGCGTGGCGATCATCGGCTTCGGCTTCGCGCCCACCCTCTGGCTCGCCGTCCTCTGTCTCGCCGTCGCCGGGGCGGGGGACATGGTGAGCGCCGTGCTGCGCACCTCGATGCTCCAGCTGGCCGCCCCCGACGACATGCGCGGCCGCATGCAGGGGGTGTTCATCGTCGTCGTCGCTGGAGGGCCGCGGCTCGGTGACCTGCGGGCCGGGGCGATCGCCAGCGCCACGACCGTGACCGTCGCGATGGCCTCCGGAGGGGTCATCATCGTGGTGGCGATGGCCGTCGTCGCCCTGGTCGTGCCCTCGTTCCGGCTGTTCCGGGCCTCGCGTTCGGCGCAGGAGCCCGCCTCTCGGACCCGGCCGGGCTCGCCCGCTCCCGAGAGTGGCGAGGACCGGCCGGGTCCGACCGCGGCCTGAACGCATACACGATTCCGGGCCGGATCGGTATCGCCGGCCCGGCGATGAGTTCCGGCCGGCTCGCGAGTCTGACCTGGTGACCGTCGAAGGACGTCGTACGACGCTGCCCGGAAGACGAGATCCCCCGGAGGACACCATGACGACCACGCCGGACGCCCCGACCACCGCGCCGCCCGGCCGCCCACCCGTCGTCGACCTGGCCACGTGGCAGGCCGCCCGGGACGAGCTCCTCGTCCGCGAGAAGGCCCACACCCGCGAGGGCGACGCTCTCGCCGCGGCCCGCCGCCGGCTGCCGATGGTCGAGTTCGACGTGACGGTCGAGGTCGTCGGACCCGACGGCCCGGTCCCGTTCCTGGACCTGTTCCAGGGCCGCGACGAGCTCGTGGTCTACAAGCACATGTGGTACGACGGCGCGCCGCACCAGGGGCAGTGCGAGGGCTGCACCTTCAACGCCTGGCACATGAAGGACGCCGTCTACCTGCACGCCCGCGGCGTCTCGTTCGCCGTCCTGACCACGGGCCGGTGGGACGAGGTGGCCTCCTACGTCGAGTTCATGGGCTACACCCAGCCCTGGTACTCGGTGCGCGGTGTGACGGCCCCGGTCGGCGACAGCATGGGTTCGATCACCTGCTTCCTGCGCGACGGCGACCGCACGTTCCTCACCTACTCCACGACCGGCCGTGGCAACGAGCCGGCCGACGGGTCCCTCGGCCTGCTCGACATGACGCCCTACGGTCGGCGCGAGGGGTGGGAGGACAACCCCGAGGGGTGGCCCGAGGCCGGGGAGGCCGGCTCGCCGGTCGGTGGGCACGGCTCGCCGATCTGCTGGTACTGGCGCTCGGACGCCGACGGGAACGCCACCTGGGGCCCGACCAGCCGCCCCGTGCCGCAGTGGACCCGCCCCGGCGCGACCCCCGTGGAGACCCTCGGCCGCCAGGGCGACCACCTCTGACGCTCGGTCAGGCCAGGGCCCGCGCGACCACCGTCAGGTCGGCGACCAGCGCGTCGTAGGCAGCGGCCCGCCCCTCGTCCGGCGTGCGCAGGATCGCCGAGGGGTGGGTCGTCGCGAGCATCCAGGTCTGAGCCGGCGCGCCCTCGTCGGGCTCGTCGTCGTCCGCCTCGTCCCCGACGTCGGCGACGGCCGTCAGGCCCGGCGGCGTCCAGGGGAGAAGCCGGCCCCGGTCCTGGGTGATCCGGAAGGACGGCGAGATCAGCGTCTTGGCCGCGGTCGCGCCGAGGCACACGACGACCTCGGGCTTGAGCACCTCGAACTCCGACTCCAGCCACGGCCGGCACGCGCGCATGTGCTCGGGGCCGGGCGTCTGGTGGATCCGGCGCTTGCCCTTCACGGTGAATCGGAAATGCTTCACGGCGTTGGTCACGTAGGCGTCCCGGCGATCGATCCCGGCGTCACCGAGGGCCCGGTCCAGCAGCTTCCCGGCCGGCCCCACGAAGGGCTCGCCCTTCCGGTCCTCCTGGTCGCCGGGCTGCTCCCCGACGAACACGATCCGTGCGGTCTCCGGGCCCTCGCCGAAGACCGTCTGCGTCGCCGGCTCCCACAGCTCGCAGGCGCGACAGCCGGCGGCGGCCGACCGCAGCCCGTCGAGACCCACTCCCCGTGGGGGCGAGGCGATCCCGTTCTCGGTCATCCCACGATGACACCGCACGGCGCGGGCCGGCGCGAGAGGGACGGGCGATACCGTGCCGGTGAGGAACCGCGGGGGAGGTCGGGTGCTCGAGTTCGACGGGCTGCGCAAGAGCTTCGGCACCCACCGCGTGCTCGACGGCGTCGGCTTCACCGTGGAACCGGGGTCGATGTTCGGCTTCTGCGGGTCCAACGGCGCGGGCAAGACGACGACGATGCGCATCGCGATGGGCCTGGTGCGGGCCGACGCCGGCGAGGTGCGCTGGAACGGCCGCCCGCTCGACCAGCGGGTGCGCCGGCGCATCGGCTACATGCCGGAGGAGCGCGGGCTCTACCCGAAGATGAAGGTGGCCGAGCAGGTGGCCTACTTCGCCCGGCTGCACGGCCTGGACCCCGCGGCCGCCGCACACGCCGCCGGGGAGTGGGTCGAGCGGCTGGGGCTGGGGGAGCGGCGGGGCGACTCGGTGGAGAAGCTGTCGCTGGGCAACCAGCAGCGCGTCCAGCTGGCCGCCGCGCTGGTCAGCCGGCCCGAGGTGCTGATCCTCGACGAGCCCTTCTCCGGGCTGGATCCCACCGGCGTCGACTCGCTCGCCGAGGCATTGCTCGACCAGTGCCGCGCGGGCGTGCCGTCGTGTTCTCCAGCCACCAGCTCGACCTGGTCGAGCGGCTGTGCGACTCCGTGGGCATCCTCGCCCACGGCCGGGTCGTCGCCGCCGGCACGGTCGAGCAGCTGCGGGGCCGGGAAGCCGGGCGCCTGCTGCGGGTCGTCGTCCCCGAGGCTCCGCCGCAGTGGGCCGCGGGACTGGACGGCGTCCGGATCGTGTCCCAGCAGGCCGGCGACACCCTCCTGGAGCTGGCCGAGCAGACCGACGACCAGTCCGTGCTGGCTGCCGCGCTGCGCACCGGCCGGGTCACCCACTTCGCCTGGCGGGAGCCCACGCTCGTGGAGCTCTTCCGGGAGGCGGTCGCGGCCACGCCCGGTCAGGACGCGGCGTGACCGAGCCCCGCGACCTGGGCAGTGCGGCGCTGGTGCGGCTCGTCGCCGGCCGGGAGATGTCCAGCCGCCTCCGCGACAAGAACTTCATCATCAGCTCGATCGTGATCATCCTGCTGCTGGTCGGCTCGCTGGCGCTCCAGGTGGCGCTGAACGCCGGCGAGGGCGAGACGCGCGTCGGCGTCGTCGGCGAGGCGGCGGAGCTCGGCCCCGCGCTGGAGGCGCAGGGCGAGGCGCTCGACGTCGAGGTCACCGTGACCGAGCTGGACGACGAGGCGGCCGGCCGCCGCGCCATCGAGGACGGCGACGTCGACGGAGTGGTCGTGCCGGGGGACGGGACCCCGCAGCTGCTGGTCGAGCAGTCGGCGGGCAGCCCGCTGCAGGCGGTCGTCCAGGGAGCGGTGGCCCAGCTGTCGGTGACCGAGCAGCTCGCCGCCGCGGGGCTGCCGTCCCTCGAGGTGCCGGAGGTGCAGGTCACCGCGCTCGACCCCGACGCCGACACCGACGGGCAGCGGGTGGTCGCCGCCGTCGTCGGCGTCGGCGTGCTCTACGGCCTGCTCATCCTGTTTGGCCAGTTCGTCGCCCAGGGCGTGGTCGAGGAGAAGGCGAGCCGGGTCGTCGAGCTGTTGCTCGCCACCATGAAGCCCTGGCAGCTTCTGGCCGGGAAGATCCTCGGGCTCGGTCTGCTCGGCCTGGGGCAGATCATGCTGATCGCCGTCGTCGGCGTGGGCGGGGCGCTGGCGTTCGACCTCTTCGACGTGCCCGGTGACCTGATCGACACGGCGGTCGGGGTCGTGGCGTGGTTCGTCCTCGGCTATGCCTTCTACGCCGCGATCTTCGCCGTGGCAGCGTCCCTGGTCAGCCGCCAGGAGGACCTGGGCACGGTGCTCATGCCCACGACCCTCGTCCTCATCGCGGCGTTCGTCGTCGGCATCCAGGCGGCGGGTGACCCGGGCGGAACGCTGGCGACGGTCACCTCCTACGTCCCCGGGCTCTCCCCGCTCGTGATGCCGGTGCGCCAGGCCGCCGGAGAGGTCGCCTGGGTGGAGGTGGCCCTCGCCGTGTTCCTGATGCTGGTGGCGATCGCCCTGGTGGTGCGGCTCGGTGGCCGCATCTACGCCGGCGCGCTGCTGCGGACCGGCGGCCGGACGAGGCTGCGGGAGGCGCTGCGGGCCGAGCGCGGCTGAGCGGGTTGGGGGCGATCGGCCTCGGGTAGCCGGGCGGCATGGCGATGCAGCTGGGCTACACGATGATGACCGAGCAGGCCGGCCCGAAGGACCTCGTCCGGCACGTCGTGGCAGCCGAGGCGGCGGGCTTCGACTTCGCGGTCACCAGCGACCACTTCTTCCCGTGGCTGGACGAGATGGGCCACTCGCCGCACGCGTGGACGGTGCTGGGCGCCGCCGCGCAGGCCACCAGCCGCATCCCGCTGACCACCTACGTCACCTGCCCGACGTTCCGGTACCACCCGGCGGTGGTCGCGCAGAAGGCGGCGACGCTGCAGCTGCTCACCGACGGCCGGTTCACCCTGGGCCTCGGCTCGGGGGAGAACCTCAACGAGCACGTGGTGGGCGGCGGGTGGCCGGCCGCCGACGTCCGCCAGGAGATGCTGGTAGAGGCGATCCACATCATCCGCGACCTGTTCGACGGCGACGGCTACACCAATTTCCGCGGCGAGCACTTCGACGTCGAGTCGGCCAAGCTCTGGGACCTGCCCGGGACGCGGGTGCCGATCGCCGTGGCGGTCTCCGGCCGGCAGTCGTGCGAGATGGCCGGGGAGCTCGCCGACGTCATGATCGCCGTCGAGCCGAAGGCCGAGCTCGGCGAGTGGTTCGACGCCGCCGGGGGCGCGGGCAAGCCGCGGATGGGCCAGATGCCCGTCTGCTTCGACACCGACGAGGCCGCGGCCGTCACCCGCGCGCGCACCCTGTTCCGGTGGTTCGGCCTCGGCTGGAAGGTCAATGCCGAGCTGCCCGGCCCGCCGGCGTTCGACTCGGCCAGCCAGTTCGTCCGCGAGGAGGACGTCGCGGCGAACATCCCCTGCGGCGACGACGTCGACGCCGTCCTCGAGGCCGCGAAGGAGTACGCCGACGCCGGTTTCACGCACCTCGCGGTGGTGCAGATCGGGGGCGAGCAGCAGGAGCCGTTCATCGAGTGGAGCGAGAAGACGCTGATGCCGGCCTGGCGGAACGCGTTCGGGAGCTGATCGGGGCACGCACACCTTGGGGTGAGGTCACCCGGACGGGAGACGTCAGGACGCCGTCCGGCGGAGATCATCTCCGGCATGACCGAGGACCTGGATGCGCGCCTTCGGCGGCTTCAGGCCTCCGGGGCGGACGACGCCGACGCCCTGATCGACCTGGGCTGCGACCTGGCCGACGAGGGCCGCCAGGTCGACGCCGAGTGGTGCTTCCGCCGGGCCGCCGACCTGGGGGACACGGTCGCGTCCTTCAATTTGGGCAACACCCTGGTCGCGCTGCAGCGGTGGGCCGAGGCCGTGGAGGCCTACGAGGTCGCGATCGCCGGCGGCGAGGCCGACGCCTGGCGCAACCTGGGCAAGGTGCTGGAGGACCTCGGCGACCTGGCCGGCGCGATGCGCGCCTACCGCGGCGCGGCCGACGCCGGCGACCTCGAGGGCGGCCTGCAGCTGGCTTTCCTCCTCCGCGAGCAGGGCGAGCGGCACGCCGCCATGGACGTCGCGATGGAGATCGCCGCCATGGGTGACCAGGAGGCCGCGGCCGTCGTCGCGTGCTGGCGCTGGTGCGCGACGCTCGACCCGGCACTGGAACCCGACCTGCGCGCCGGCGCCGACCACTTCCCGGCCGCCCGCGCCGACCTCGCCCACCTGCTGCGCGAGACCGGCCGCCCCGACGAGGCCCGCTTCGTGCTCGAACGGGGCGCCAAGCTCGGCGAGGCGGTGGCGTGGCTGCCGCTGGGCAACTTCTACGCCGACGAGTTGGGCGACGACGAAGCCGCGGAGGAGGCCTACCGCGGAGGCATCGCCGCCGGCGAGGCCTACTGCCACCACAACCTGGCGGTGCTGCTCGCGGAGCGGGGTGACTTCGACGGCGCGGTCGAGCAGTTCCGCCTCGGAGCCGCCGCGGGCGACCAGCTCGCCGCCGACGCCCTGCGGGAGCTCGAGCGCGGCTGAAGAAGGACCACCCCGGGCCGACATGAGCCCGTTACACGTGGGTCGGATACTCGGCGCGTGTCCGAAGCCACTGTCGACGTCGCCGATCTCCGCTCCTCCGGCTCGCCGGACGCGTCCGGCCGTGCCGACGACGCCCCGCTGCGCGACGACATCCGCCTGCTCGGCCGGGTCCTCGGTGAGGTGATCGGCTCGCAGGCCGGGAAGGACGTGCTCGACCTCGTCGAGTCCACCCGCGTCGAGGCGTTCAAGATCCGCCGGTCCGAGGTGGACCGGGCCGAGCTGGCTGAGCGCCTCTACGGCCTCGACATCCGGTCGGCCAACCACGTCATCCGGGCGTTCAGCCACTTCTCGGTGCTGGCCAACCTCGCCGAGGACCTGCACCACGAGCGCCGGCGGCGCTTCCACCGGCGTGAGGGCTCGCCGCCGCAGATCGGCAGCCTCGCGGCGACGATGGCGCTGCTCGACGAGGCAGACCTCGACCCCGAGGACGTCGCCCGCGGCCTCACCGGTGCCCTCGTCTGCCCGGTGGTCACCGCCCACCCGACCGAGGTGCGCCGCCGGACGGTCTCCCAGGTGCAGCGGCACATCACCGACCTCGTGCGCCAGCGCGACCGCGCGGCGGCCGGCGAGATCGACGAGGCGGAGTGGTCGGCGGAGCTCTGGCGCTCGGTGCTGACCCTCTGGCAGACCGCGCTGCTGCGACTGTCCCGGCTCCGGCTGCAGGACGAGATCGACGAGGCCCTGCGGTACTACGACCTGTCCCTGTTCCAGGTCGTCCCAGCAATCAACGCCGAACTGCGCAGGGCCCTCGAGGAGCGCTGGCCCGACGCGGGGCTGCTGCCCCGGCCGATGCTGCTGCCCGGCTCGTGGATCGGCGGTGACCGCGACGGCAACCCGTTCGTGACCGCCGACGCGCTGCGCCGGGCGACGAGCCGCCAGGCCGAGACGGCGCTGGTGCACCACCTCGACGAGCTCCAGGCGCTGGGCGCCGAGCTCTCGATGTCCGACCGGCTGGTGACCCCGACGCCGGAGCTCTACCACCTGGCGGAGGCGTCCCGGGACGACTCCCCGTTCCGCGCCGACGAGCCCTACCGCCGGGCGCTGATCGGGATCTACGCCCGGCTGGCCGCCACCGCCCGCACGGTGCTCGGACGACTCCCGTGCGCCGCCCCCGAGCACGAGCTCCCCGCGTACGCGTCGCCGGACGAGCTGCGTGCCGACCTCGACGTCGTCGACACCTCGCTGCGCACCCACGGGGCCGGGTCGCTGGCCGACGACCGGCTGCGCCGCCTCCGCGACGCGGTCGAGGTCTTCGGCTTCCACCTCTGCGGCCTGGACATGCGGCAGAACTCCGCCGTCCACGAGGAGGTCGTGGGCGAGCTGCTGGCCTGGGCCGGTGTCTGCGAGGACTACGCCGGGCTCGACGAGCAGGCCCGCGTCGAGGTCCTCGCCGAGGAGCTGACCCTCCGCCGCCCGCTCGTGCGGCCGGACGCCGAGCTGTCGGAGACCGCCCGCGGTGAGCTCGACGTGCTGATCGCCGCGGCCGAGCGGGTCGACCTGCTGGGCCCGCGGACCATCCCGAACTACGTGATCAGCATGTGCGAATCGGTCAGCGACGTCCTCGAGGTCGCGGTCCTGCTCAAGGAGGTCGGGCTGCTCGACCCCGGCGCCGAGGGCGGCCCCACGTGCCCGGTGGGCATCTCACCGCTGTTCGAGACCATCGACGACCTCAAGGCGGCGGCCGCCACGCTGACCGCGGTCCTCGGGCAGCCGCTCTACCGGTCGCTGGTGGCCTCCCGCGGTGACGTGCAGGAGGTCATGCTCGGCTACTCCGACAGCAACAAGGACGGCGGTTACCTCGCCGCGAACTGGGCGCTGTACCGAGCGGAGCTCGAGCTGGTGGAGGTGGCCCGCAAGGAAGGCATCCGGTTGCGGCTGTTCCACGGCCGTGGCGGCACGGTGGGCCGCGGCGGCGGGCCGAGCTACGAGGCGATCCGGGCCCAGCCGCCGGGCGCCGTCGCCGGGGCGCTGCGGATCACCGAGCAGGGCGAGGTCATCGCGGCCAAGTACGCCGACCCCGACTTGGCGCGGCGCAACCTCGAGGCGCTGGTGGCGGCGACGCTCGAGGCCACCCTGCTCGACGTCGAGGGGCTGGGGGACGAGGCCGAGCCGGCCTACCAGCTGCTGGACGACCTGGCCGCCCGCGCCCAGCAGGCATACCGCACGCTGGTGCACGAGACGCCAGGCTTCGTCGAGTGGTTCAGGGCCGCTACGCCGATCGGCGAGCTGGCCGAGCTGAACATCGGCAGCCGGCCGCCCTCCCGCAAGGCCGGCGACAAGATCGCCGACCTGCGGGCCATCCCGTGGGTGTTCAGCTGGTCGCAGGCCCGGATCATGCTGCCCGGCTGGTACGGGACCGGCTCCGCGCTGGAGTCGTGGGTCCAGGGCGAGGACGGGGGTGAGAACGGGCGGGAGGATCGGATCGCCCGGCTGCAGGAGCTGCACAGGCGCTGGCCGTTCTTCCGCACGGTGCTGTCCAACATGGGCATGGTGCTGGCCAAGACCGACCTCGGCCTGGCCGCTCGCTACGCCGACTTGGTGCCCGACGAGGACCTGCGCTCGCGGGTGTTCGACCAGATCACCGCCGAGCACGAGCGCACCTGCCGGATGCTGCTGGCGATCACCGGGGACGACGAGCTGCTGGCCGACAACCCGTCCCTTGCCCGGTCGATCCGCAACCGCTTCCCGTACCTGGAGCCGCTGCACCACCTGCAGGTGGAGATGCTCCGGCGGCGCCGCGGCGGTGACGACGACGAGCTCACCCGGCGCAACATCCAGCTGACGATCAACGGCATCGCGACCGCCCTGCGCAACAGTGGCTGATCCGCGGTTGCAGGCGGTCGCCAGCCCGGGTCAGCTGGGGGCCGCGGGCGCCCGGCTGAGCCTGCCGCCCGCCGCCCTGGCCCCGGCGCTGGTCGAGCCGATGACGCGGCTGCTCCTGGACGAGGCCGGCGGCGCCGCGCTGCTGCGCCGGCAGTGGGCCGGCGACGGCACCGCCGAGGCGGTGGTCATGCACCGGGCGGGGGTCACGCTCGACCACCCCGCCGTCGTGGCCACGGCCGCCGGGTGGGGGTGCGACCGGATCTGCCACGCGACGACGGGTCGCAAGGTCCCCGTCCCCGCCCCCGGTCCGGAGGCGCCGCTGGCGGTCCGCTTCCGCCACCTCGCCGCGCTGGCCGCCACCCGGGTGGAGATCGCCGTCGCGCTGGCCCGCGACGAGCTGCCCGAGCGGACCGCGGGCGACGGCAGCCCCGTGCTCGCCGCCGACGAGGCCGCGCACGCCGCGGCGGTCGCCGTGCTGCAGGAGCTGGAGGTGCCGGTCCTCAGCGAGGAACGGCCCGACGCGCCGGTGGACCGCACCGGGCCGTGGGTGGCGCTCGACCCGCTGGACGGCACGGGCAACTTCTCCGCCGGTCTGCCGCCGTGGGCGTTCTCCGTGGCACTGGTGTCGGACGGCCGGCCGGTGGCGGGGCTGGTCGCTGATCTCTCCTCCGGACGCCGCTGGGAGGGGGCCGAGGGCGTGGGCGCCCGGCGCGACGGCATCCCGGTGGCCCCGCGCGAGGGCACCACGGTCGTCGTCCCCAGCGCCGGCGGCGGGGAGCGGGTGGTCGTGCCGGTCACGGCCCGGAGGGTGCGGATCACCGGGTGCACGGCCCTCGACCTCTGCCTGGTCGCGGACGGGTCCGCCGCGGCCTGGCACGACCTCGACCGCGGCGGTACCCACGTGCACGACGCGGCGGCCGGGCTGGCGGTGCTGCTCGCCGCCGGCGGTACCGCACTCACCCCGGACGGCGAGCCGGTGGCGCTGGCCCCCGACACGACCGGCCGCTTCCGGTTCGTCGCGGCGCCGAGTGAGGCCGCCGCGCGCCAGCTGCTGCGCGCGCTCGGCTGAGTCAGCGGCCGGCGGCCGCCCGTACGGCGGCCAGGAGTGCCTCCCGCTCGTGCATCGTCGTGCGGGCCCGGCCCCGGGTCGCACCCAGCGCCACTTCCGCCGCGTCGATGGCCCGCCAGTCGTCGAGCAGCACCGGTTCCACGCCGCGGGCGATCAGCTCGTCCACCAGGTCGCCGACCGGACCCTGCGGGCGGAGAACTCCCTCGGCGGCATCGGCGAGCAGCGCGGCCACGGTCTCGCGGGCGTCGTGCTTGTTGGTGCCGACGACCCCGCTGGGCCCGCGCTTGATCCACCCGGCCACGTACTCGCCGAGGGAGACCCGCCCCTCGCGCAGCACCCGGCCGGCCTCGTGCGGCACGGTGCCCGACCGCTCGTCGACGGGCAGGCCGGGCAGCGGGGTGCCGCGGTAGCCGACCGAGCGGACGACGAGGTCGGCCGGCAGCACGTCCACCTCACCGGTGCCCATGGCGCGGCCGTCGGCGTCGACCGCGGTGCGCTCCACCTCGACCGCGGTCACCCGGTCGGTGCCGAGCAGCCGGACGGGGCGGGCGAAGAAGCGCAGCCGCAGCCGCCGGCGGCCGGGCTCCGCGGCGTGCCCGGCCCAGCCGCGCAGGACGGCGAGGTTGCGGGTGACGTTCCGATCGGTCGCCGCCTGCTCCTCGGCTGCGGGGTCCAGCTCCAGGTCGGCGGGGTCGACCAGCACGGTCGCCCGCTCCAGCCCGTCCAGTTCCCGCAGCTCCTGGGTGGTGAAGGTGGCCTGCGCCGGCCCGCGCCGGCCGAGCACCGTGATCTCCTCGACCCCGGTGGCGCCCAGAACGTCGAGCACGTGCTGGGGCATGTCCGTCGGCTCCAGCTCCTCAGGGGTGCGGGCCAGGACGCGGGCCACGTCGAGGGCGACGTTTCCGACCCCGACCACGACGACCGACCGGATGTCGGCCAGCGCCGCTTCGACGCGAGCCCGGTCCGCGTCGGGATGGCCGGTGTACCAGGCGACCAGGTCGGTGGCCGCCAGGCTCCCGGGCAGGTCCTCGCCGTCGATGCCGAGGTGCCGGTCGAGCGAGGCGCCGTAGGTGTAGACGACGGCGTCCACGTGGGTGCGCAGCTCGTCGAGGGTGATGTCCCTGCCGACGTCGACGTTGCCGACGAACCGGATCAGCGGGTCCTCGAGGGTGCGGTGCAGGGTGTCCCGGATCGCGCGCATCTTCGGGTGGTCGGGCGCGATGCCGTGCCGGACCAGCCCGAACGGCGTCGGCAGCCGGTCGATCAGGTCCACGGCGACCGGGACGGCGTCCTGGCGGGCGAGCGCCTCGGCGGCGTAGATGCCGGCGGGGCCGGCGCCCACGACGGCGACCCGGAGTGGACGTTCCGCGGACGGGGCTGGCGGCGTTCCGTCGGCGGGCACGCCTGGCATCCTGACCCGCCCGTGCCCGTTCCACCAGGCCGGGGTCGGGTCAGGCCCCGATCAGAGGCAGGAGTAGTTGCGGTCCAGGCCGCTCACCACGTACTGGGCGAGGACGACCCGGCCGTCCGGCACCAGCGGCGGCCGCGAGCAGTTGGACCGGGCGCCGGCGAGCGACGTGGCTCCTGCGAGCCAGGTGCTCCGGCCGGCGAGGGTGCTGCTCGTGCTCACGCTGCCGACGACCTTGGTCCACTGCTGGGCCGTCGAGTAGATCCCGACCTCGCCGCCGCGGGAGGCCAGATACTCGGTCATCCCCTCCAGCGTGGCCCGGTTGCGGGCGAGGCCGTCGGGAGAGCCCGACTGCCACGTGTTGGTGGTCTCGACGTCCAGCCACCAGGTGTAGCGGGACGGGGAGCTGTCCACGCGGGCCTCGGCGGCCGCGGGGGTGAAGAACGCGTCCAGGCTGTTCTCCGCACGCTCCCAGCCGTACTGCCACGAGCACGCCGTGGAGTTGTCGCCGTCGCAGGTGCCGTACGGCGTCGATCCCGACCTCGGCCACGTGGTGACCGCGCCGCGGATCTCCCCCGGGTTGGCGGTGTTCAGGTACAGCTGCGCCTTGGGCTGGGCGGGCACCGACCCCGACGAGCCCCACGCCCAGCTGAGCTGGCTGGCCAGGCACGGGTTCGCCTTCGTCGACAGCCCGCCGTTGACACCGACGACGGCGAAGGCGCGGTCGCGGGGGAGAGAGCTCCGGCACTGCGGATAGGAGACGTCGTAGCCGACGGTCGTCGGCGCTGCGGAGGCCGTTCCCGGCGTGGCGAGGATCGCCGTCGCCATCCCGAGGGCGACGGCGATCACCGACCGCAGCGTTCGCCTCATCGAGACGAAAGTACACGCGGCCCGACCGGGCCGCCGGGGCGCTGACCAGGGCCTCAGGCGGCCTGGCAGACCGGACACCAGTAGAGGTTGCGGCCGACCATGACCTCGGTGCGCACCTCGCTGCCGCAAACCCGGCAGGGCAGGCCGGTGCGCCGGTAGACGTAGTGCGCGTCGTCCCGCTGCACGGCGCCCCGCCGACGGGACCGGTCCTCGGGGCGGGTGGTGACGATGCGCCCCATCCGGACGCCGGCCCGCATGAGGGTGACCAGGTCGGCCCACATCCGCGCCCAGAGCTCGGCGTCGACCAGCCGGCCCGGGCGGAAGGGGGAGATGCCGTGCCGGAACAGCAGCTCGGCCCGGTACACATTGCCCACCCCGGCCAGCACCGACTGGTCCATGAGCAGCGCGCCGATCGCCGTCCGGCTCCGGGAGATCCGGCGGTGGGCCCGCCCGCCGTCGGCTCGCGGACGCAGCGGGTCGGGGCCGAGGCGCGCCAGGATCCCGTCGACCTCGGGGAAAGCGAGCACCTCGCAGGCCGTCGGCCCGCGCAGGTCGGTCCACACCCCGATCCCGGCGGGTCCGTCGGCCTCCCAGCGCATCCGCAGCGCTCCCCTGGCCGGTGGGGGCGAGCCGGTCCCGCTGGTGAAGGTGCCGTACAGCCCCAGGTGCACGTGCAGGGTGTCCGCGCCGAACCCGGCGAACAGGTGCTTGCCGTAGGAGAAGACCTCCTCGAGCACCCGGCCGTCGAGCAGCGCCGCACCGGTCGCGAACCGCCCCTGCGGGCTGGTGACGTGCACCGGCCGGCCGGCGAACAGCGTCGTCTGCTCACGCGCCAGGCGGAAGAGCGTGTGCCCCTCAGGCACGGCGCAGCGGGAGGAGCGACGTCGGCACCGAGGCAGCGTAGGCAGGCCCTGCGGACGGCGCAGAGCGGAGCCGGCGGATCAGCGGGGCGCGGGCTCCAGACCGAAGTGCGGCCGGTCCTCGGCCGCGACCAGGTCGACCAGGTCGGGATGCTGCTGGATGTAGTGGCGGACGAAGGAGCAGTACGGGAGCACGGTCAGCCCGCGCTCCCGCGCGGCCTCGAGGACACCGGCGACCAGCGCCGTCCCGATGCCGCGACCGCCCATGCTCGGGTCGACCTCGGTGTGCGGCAGGGTCATCGTGGTGCCGTCGACGTGATAGCTCGCCAGTCCGACGACGCGGTCGTCGACCCGGATCTCGAAGCGTCCCCTCTCGGGGACGTCCACCACCTTCGCGTCCATGCTCCTCAACCCTTTCGTCCACCCGGCGCCGTTGCCAGGGCCTGAGGTATACCCGGCACCGTATCCCTCTACCGGTCCTGATCCGTTCACCTGCCTGTGACGAGTCGGGTGTGGCGGGTGTTCCCGGGGGGACCGGATAGCCTCTCCGGGGCAGGCCGGTGGGCGTGCCGCCGGCCCCGTAGCTCAGGGGATAGAGCAACGGTTTCCTAAACCGTGTGCCGCAGGTTCGAATCCTGCCGGGGCCACACGTGAACGTGCAGGTCAGGAGCCGTTTAGCGACCCTGGCCGATCCGCGGCACGTCGCTCAGTCCGCGCCTAGTCCGCAAAGAGTCCGCACGAGCGGCGTCCATGCGGTCCGCCACCGCGGAGAGCTCATCGCCGAGGAGATGCCCGTAGCGGTCCAGCGTCATCGCTGCCGAGGCGTGTCCCAGCATCGACTGCACACCCTTGATCGACGCACCGGACGCGATCGCCAGCGACGCGGCCGTGTGCCGCAGCTCGTGCGGGACCAGGCCCGGCACGCCTGCCGCCGCGGTGGCCCGGTCGAAGTGCCCACGGCGGAAGCTCTGCACCCGGAGGGGCGTGCCCACCGAGGACGGGAACACGAGGTCCGTCGGCGCCTTCCCCGCCAGATGGGCGGCCAGGTCGTCCCGAAGGAACCTCGGCACCGGCACCCACCGACGTGCGTGTGACTTCGGTGAGCCGAAGATGAGCCGGCCGTTGACGTCGGCCACCGCTTCCGCGACCTCGATGCGTGCCCGCATGAGGTCGACGCGGCGGACGCGTAGCGCGGTCGCCTCCCCCCATCTGAGGCCGGTGTACCCGAGCAGCAGGACCAGCAGCCGGTGCGGCCCGGCACCCTCGGCGACCTCGGCGAGTTGGGCGTGGGTCAGGTAGCGACGATCGGTGTTCGGAAGGCGCGGGAGGTTCACCCGAGCAGCCGGGTTCCGCCCGAGGCGCCCGTCCCTCACCGCGTCATCCAGCATGGCCGTGAGCACGTGGTACGCCTGCCGGGTTCGGGATGCCGACAGACCCTCGGCGCGCATGGATGCGACCCAGGCAGCAACCTCGGCGTGGCTGATCCGCGAGAGCGGGACGTCCTCCCACGTCGGCAGTACCCGCGTGCGCAGGAGGCTCAGGTAGCTCTCGAGCGTCTTCGGCTTGAGATGGCTGCGGCCGGCGAGCCAGGTCCGCGACCACGTTCCGACCGTCAGGCGGGAGCGGTCCGGATCCACGTAGTCACCGCGGACCATGCTCGCGGTGACGGAGTCCAGCCACCGCTGGGCGTCCACCCTGCGCTTGAAATGTCGGGCGTGCTCTCGGCCAGACGCGTCGCGGTAGCGCGGCCGGTAGGTGCCGTCGGGGCGCTTAGCGATGCTGGCCATGGTCGTCTCCCTCTACGTGGGCCAGCTCCGCCGGTAGGGCGCCGGGGTCGAGACCACGTCGGCGCATGGCGGTCCGGTGACGACTCAGCCGGGCCTCAACGCCACGAGCCGCTGCGTGCATCGAGTCGATGTCGTCGCCGGCTGCGAGGGTTCGCCGAATCCAGCGCCACTCTTCGAGAAGCCGATCCTGATCGCGGAAATAGTTAGTAGGCGACTCTTCGACGTCGTCATCGGCGCCCGGGAATGACGCCTCGCCCGTGAACCACTTCGCTGCCGACCAGGTATCCACGTCTGCTCCGGGCAGAGCCTCGACCGATGCCTCGCGTCCGACCGGATACATGAGGACGACGGGCGGGATCGCGAGAGCTCGGGCCAGAATCACGACTTCCTGAATGGAGATCGACTCTTTCCGCCCGATCTCCAGGTTCTGGATCGTGCTACGCGGAATGGGATACCCGAGTTCGGCGCACCGGTCGCTGAGGCCCTGGGCGCTCAGGTTCCCCTGTCGCTTGCGGGCGGCCAACATCGTCGCCGCCACTTGCCTACTCCATCGCTTGGCCCAGTCCCGCCCCTCGTCCGGTGTCTTCATGACTACGCACTCTAGTCACGACTTGCGTTATCACGCAACAGTCACGTACCGTCATCGTCAGCACGCAGAACGTAGGCAGCGTGCGTAGTCATGACGTAAGGAGACGCAGTGGCCTCGACTCTGCTCACCATCCAGGAGGTTTCGGGTCGGACCCGCCTGCCGGTTCCGACCCTCCGCTACTTCCGCACTCGGAACGAGGGACCGCCCAGCTTCCGGCTCGGCCGACGCGTGCTGTATCGCGAGTCCGACGTCGAGGCGTGGATCGACGCCCAGATGCAGGCTGACGCTGACCGGCGCCGGCGGGTGGCGTGACGCAGGCGGGCCGTGTGCTTCCGATGCCGCTGCGATGGACGCGGGCGCTGATCGAGGAAGCCGGCGATCACGTTCCCGTCTACGGGTCACACGAGTGGCTCACACTCCCTGACGACGACCGCCGCAAGGTGGCCGCGACCTGCATCGCCGCCGAGGCGTGGCGTCTCCGGGAGTTCCTCGACGAACTCCGCACGCAAGTGAGAGGACGCAGAGCTCGGGAGATCACCGAGGCCCGGCGCCCTCGCCCTGGGGATCATCAAGGCGGGGCTGTGCCGTGGGACCGCGAGGTCTCTGATGGATGACGCCTTCCTGCCGTTCCCGCGGACGACCAGGCGGCGGCGTTCCTCCGCGCCGGTGCGGATCGAGGTCGGTGCCCGCTCCTGCTGGGGCTACGGGCGCGGCCTTGCTCCGCTGCTCGACGAGATCGGGTCGCCGCGCATGTGGTGCCCATTCAAGAAAACGCTCACCTTTCCCGTCGATCGGTGCGATGACCTGCTGGCCCTGCTGGAGCACCGGCACGGCCGTGTCGTCGAGCTGACGGCGGTCGCCTGACGTGGCCCAGCAGACACCGCGGCTCCGCTGGCAGAAGGCGCTCCGCTCGACGGAGTTCCCGGCCGGTCTGCGTGTGGTGCGCGGAACCCTGCTGGCTCTCCTCGATGAGGTGACACCGGACGGCGAGCTGTGCGCCTGGCGGGACCAGCTTGCCGTCGCCGCGGGTCTGCCCAGTCGCACCCTGGACCGTCACCTGCAACGCGCTGTCGATGCCGGATGGCTCGTCCGCAAAGTGTCCGGAGGCAACGGCCGACGAGCTGTGTACCGGACGGCGATCCCCTCGAAGTTGTGCGCCACAAATGGCGCACAAGTAGCGAAGTTGTGCGCCACCTACTCGTGTGCAACTCCGGGAAGTTGTGCGCCACCTGGTGGCGAACTCAATAAAGAGAGTGCGAGCGACAGCGAGCGCGTGGCACTAGACGACCACCGCGGCAGACGACGCACCCACGACGGCGAGAGCGTCTCGCCCCTCGAGCACTCGGGGAAGTACGGCAGCAACGGAGATCCGTGGCAGCCCACTCCTGTTGAGTGCCCGTCCTCCGATTCGACGAAGCGAGTTGTCGCATGACCGCCTACTGCCCCGACTGCCTCGAGGTCGAGGTGCCACGCAACGCACGGGACGGCCGCTGCGCGTGGTGCCGACCCCAGGGCAAGCGCCGGCACTCCGACCCTCGACAGCAGACGAACAGCGGCCTGACCGAACTGTTCGCCGAGCACCGCGGCCGACGATGAGCTGGTCCAACAACCGTCCCCGGGCCAACGTCTACGGCTCGGCCTGGGCCCGTGTGCGCAAGCAGTGGGCCGACCATCACCAGCCCGATCACCTGTGCGTGCGCTGCCGGCACCCGCTCGGGCCGATGAGCTCGAGGCTGCACCTCGACCACGACGACCACGACCGCTCGATCGCCCGCGGGTTCTCCCACGGTGCTCCGTGCCCGTGGTGCGGCGTCCGCTGCAACGTCTCGGCCGCAGCGCGCAAGGCGAACGCGATCGCGCGTGCGAATCGACGACGGCGGCTCGAGTGGTGACCGCGCAGGTACCGGGGGCCATGCAAAACAAGATCAACTTCACGCCCGGTGACCGGCCAGTCATGCGTCCCCCCTGCCACCCCCACCCCCCTCTCGACGAAGGAGACGACCCGAATGGGCACCGTGCATCCACTGAGCCCGCCTGAGGGCCTCCTGGGGGTCGTCACGGCCGCCGTGGAGGCGATGACGTGGCTCACCCCGTCGGACCGGGCGATGGTCGGGCTGGCGCTGGAGTACGCCCGGCGGATCGACGAGGCGACTGACGAGAAGGCGGTCGGCTGGTTGGGGCCACACCTGGCGAACGCGCTGCGCTCGCTCGGTGGGACGCCGGCCGAGCGGAAGACGCTCGGGATCGAGGAGCAGGTCCGCGGGAAGCTCGCCGAGATCCGCGCCGGGCGGCAGCGGTGACCCTGGTCGGTTCGGAGGCCCCGCGGCTGTTCACGCCGCCCGCGGGGGAGCTGACGCCGGAGACGTCGCGCGGGTACGAGTGCATCCAGTTCGCCGAGCAGGTGCTCGGGCTGGACCTCATGCCGTGGCAGCGGTGGGCGCTGGTGCACGGGCTCGAGCTGGCCGACGGGGGCGCGTACCGGTTCCGCACGGTGCTGGTCTGCTGCGCGAGACAACAGGGCAAGAGCACGCTGATGCAGGTCCTCAGCCTGTGGCGGCTCTACGTCGACGGCGCCGGCCTGGTGATCGGCTCGGCGCAGAACCTGTCCATGGCCGAGGAGGCCTGGGATGGGGCGCTGTCCATGGCGGAGGGCGTGCCGGACCTGGCCGCCGAGGTCGCGCACGTGTCCCGGGTGAACGGGGACAAGTGGTTCCGGCTGACCGCCGGGCAGCGGTACCGGGTGACGGCGGCGTCCCGGCGCGGCGCCCGTGGGCTGTCCTCGGACCTGGTGCTGCTCGACGAGCTGCGGGAGCACACGTCGTGGGACGCCTGGTCGGCCGCGACGAAGACGACGATGGCGCGGCCGGCGCCGCAGGTGTGGGGCTTCTCCAACGCCGGGGACGCCCGGTCTGTGGTGCTCGCCGAGCTGCGCGGGAAGGCGCTGGCGGGTGCGGCGGACCGCACGTCGACGCTGGGGATCTTCGAGTGGTCGGCGCCGGACGGCTGCGCGCTGGACGACCGTGCCGGGTGGGTCGCGGCGAACCCGGCGCTGGGTCACCGGATGCCCGAGCAGGCGATCGCGTCGGCGCTGGAGACCGACCCGGAGCCGGTGTTCCGCACCGAGGTGCTCTGCCAGGCCGTCGAGACCCTGGACGGGGCGATCCCGCTGGACCTGTGGTCGGCCCTGGCCGACCCGCTGGCCGAGCGGGGCGCGTCGCCGACCTTCGCCGTCGCCACCGCCCCGGACCGGTCCGCGTCGGCGATCGCGGTCGCCTGGCGCCGCCCCGACCACGCCGTGCACGTGATGCTCGCCGACTACCGGCCGACCGCGGCATGGGTGCCCGCCCGGGTCGCCGAGCTGCGAGCCCGCTGGGGCCGTCGGGTGCTGGTCGACACGGCGTCCCGCGGGCTGGTGACCGACGCCGACGAGCCCTCACCCGCCGAGCAGGCGAAGGCGCACAACGCCCTCTCGGACGCGGTCACGGCCGGCACGGTCCGGCACAGCGACGAGACCGCCCTCAACGTCGCGGTGCGCGCCGCCCGATGGCGACCCCTCGGGGACACCCGGGTGCTCGACCGCCAGGGGTCGACGGACATTTCGCCCCTGATCGCCGCCGCGCTCGCGGTGTCGGCGACGACGGCGCGCCAGAAGTCGCCGCAAATCCACGCGTGGCCGTCGGACGACGAGATAGCCGAATGGGAAAGAGCAGGGCTCCGTGATGAGTGAGATCACTGCTCCGGTGACCGTTCCGTGCGTCTCTTGCGGATGCGAGCGCCCCTACTGGCAGGCGGACGGTTCCCCCAACAGCCGCGACCTCGACGTTTCCGGTGGCAGCGGCCGGTTCGTCGGCCGGATACGCGCTGCCCGACCTGTCTGGCGGTCTGAGTGGCGTCCCGGCGGGAGAACGTGGTCCGGGTGCTGTTGTACGCCGCCTCGGATCTGGAGGCGCGGCAGTGCCCCATGGCGGGTGTGCTGCGACAAC
>DATHAK010000240.1:0-4112 GCA_035296685.1 Blastococcus sp. | reverse complement strand
GAGAAGAAGATGGCCGCGGTCATCTTCACCGTCGACGCCGAGGCCGCCACCGGTCAGCTGACCCTCTCGAACGAGGAGATCGCCGACGCCGCCGCGCAGTACCCCGACGTGCTCATCCCGTTCGGCTCGATCGACCCCGCCCGCGGGGTCGCCGGCATCCGCGCCGCCCGCCGGCTGGTCACCGATCACGGCGTCCGGGGCTTCAAGTTCCACCCGAGCTTCCAGAACTTCGAGCCGAACGACCGCAGGCACTACCCGCTCTACGCCGAGCTGGAGAGCCTCGGCGTCCCGGCGCTGTTCCACACCGGGCAGACCGGCATCGGCTCCGGCCTCCCCGGTGGGCGCGGCATCAAGCTGCGCTACTCCGATCCGATGCTGCTGGACGACGTCGCCGCCGACTTCCCGGGCCTCACGATCATCATGGCCCACCCGTCGGTGCCCTGGCAGGACGCCGCGATCTCGGTGGCCACGCACAAGGCCAACGTCTACATCGACCTGTCCGGCTGGTCGCCCAAGTACTTCCCGCCGCAGCTGGTGAAGGCGGCCAACGGGCTGCTCAAGCGCAAGGTGCTCTTCGGCTCCGACTACCCCCTCCTGCGTCCCGAGCGCTGGATCGCCGACTTCGAACTGCTGGACATCAAGCCCGAGGTCAAGCCGCTGATCATGAAGGAGAACGCGATCCGGGCCCTGAACCTCGACCCGACCGCCGCGCGATGAGGAACGCAGGCCTGGGCTCCTGGCCCGAGCGCCGGCTCCGCATCTCCCCGCAGCGGCCGGCCATCTGGTTCGAGGGGACGACGACGACCCACGGCGAGTTCGCCCACCGGGTCCGCCGGGCTGCCGCGGCGCTGGCGTCCCTCGGGGTCGGGCGCGGCGACCGGGTCGCCTGGCTGGGCGCCAATCACCCGGCGGCGCTGGAGACGCTGTACGCCTGCGGGCAGCTCGGCGCGATCTGGGTGCCGGTGAACGCCCGCTTCACCCCACCCGAGGCCCGGTACGTGCTCGAGCACTCCGGAGCGAGCCTCGTCGTCCACGGCCGGGAGCACGGGACGACGGCGGACGCGCTGCGGGCCCAGCTGCCCGACGTGCGGCACTGGGCGGCCGCCGAGCCTCCCCTGGCCGGCGGCGCGGACTCGCTGGACTGGCAGCGGCTGCTCGCCGACGCGGAGCCGGTGCTCCGCGACGAGCCGGTTTCCCTCGAGGACAACTGCCTGATCATGTACACGTCGGGCACGACCGGCCGGCCCAAGGGCGCCGTGCTGACCCACGGGAACATGACGTGGTCGTGCCTCAACCAGGTCCTCGGGTTCGACTTCACGCCGGACGAGCGCACCCTCGGGCTGGCGCCGCTGTTCCACATCGGCGGGCTCAACGGCACGCTGAACCCGACCCTGCTGCGCGGCGGGTGCGTCGTCCTCGTCCGTGGATTCGACCCCCCGGAGACGCTCCGGGTCATCGTCGAGCAGCGGGTGACGTCGTTCTTCGCCGTCCCGACCATGCTCGACGCGCTCAGCCGGCAGCCGGACTTCGACACCGTCGACCTGTCGGCCCTGCGCACCATCGGCGCAGCCGGGGCTCCGCTCCCCCTCCCCCTGCTGCACACCTGGCTCGACCGGGGGATCACGGTGCAGCAGGCCTACGGGATGACGGAGTCCGCCCCCGCCGGGACGGTGCTGGACAGCGCCGACGCGGTGGCGAAGGTCGGGTCGGCCGGGAAGCCGCAGTTCTTCGTCGACGTCCGCGTGGTCCGGCCCGACGGCACCGAGTGCGCTCCGGGCGAGATCGGCGAGGTGGTGCTGTCCGGGCCGAACATCATGGCGGGCTACTGGAACGCCCCCGACGCGACCGCCGCGGCGATCGTGGACGGCTGGTACCACTCCGGGGACGCCGGCTCGACCGACGAGGACGGCTACCTCTACATCCGCGACCGCTACAAGGACATGCTCATCTCCGGCGGCGAGAACGTGTACCCCGCCGAGATCGAGTCCGCCCTGCTCGAGCTGCCGGAGGTGGTGGAGGCCGCCGTCATCGGCATCCCCGACGAGAAGTGGGGCGAGGTCGGCCTGGCCGTCGTCGTCCCCGCTCCCGGGGCGCCCGAGGACCCCGAGGCGATCCGCACCGCGCTCCGCGAGCGGCTGGCCGGCTTCAAGGTGCCCCGCCACGTCGAGTTCGTGGACGAACTGCCCAAGACCGCCACCGGGAAGATCCGCAAACCCGACCTGCGGGACCGCTACGTCCCGACCGAGCAGACCCCCGGATGAGCTCCGGTCAGGCGGACGTGCCCCGCAGCTCCTCCAGGATGGGCGCGGCCACCTTGAAGGCGTGGTTGGCGGACGGGACGCCGGCGTAGATCGCGGCGTGCTGGATCACCTCGGCGATCTCCTCGTCGGTGAGCCCGTTGTTCTTCGCCGCCCGCACGTGCAGGGCGAACTCGTCCCAGTGCCGCAGCGCGATGGTGATCGACAGCGTCATCAGGCTGCGGTCGCGGCGGGCGAGCCCCGGCCGCTGCCAGAGGTCGCCCCAGGCGGTGCGGGTGATGAAGTCCTGGAAGTCGGCGGTGAACGGCGTCGTGTTCGCGACCGCCCGGTCGACCCACGCGTCGCCGAGCACCTCCCGCCGCGTCCGCATGCCGGCCTCGCGGCGTTCGTCGTCCGTGCTCATCGGGCGGCTCCATCGAAGTGGCCGAGCAGCGCGCCGGTGACCTCCAGCGTGCGCTCCAGGTTGGCGAGGTGGGCACCGGGGCTCACCGTGAGCAGCTCCGCTCCGGGGATGCCGTCGGCGATCACCCGCTGGTGCTCCGGTGGCAGCGCCGGGTCCTCGGCGCCGGAGATCACCAGGGTCGGGGCGGTGATCCGTGCCAGGTCCTCGCGCAGGTCGACGGCGGCCACCACCTCGGCGCAGGCGGCGTACCCCTCGTCGTCGCAGCCGGCGATCATCGCCTCGAGCCGCGCCATCAGGTCGGGGTGCTCGGCGGCGTAGCCCGGTGTCACCCAGCGACTGGCCACGGTCTGCGCCAGCGGGGCGGTGCCCCCGGCGCGGACGGCGGCGGCCCGCTCGAGGAACGGCTTCGAGTCGGGGTCGGCCGACGTGCACAGCAGCGCCAGCCGGTCGACCCGGGCCGGCTCGCGAACGGCCAGCCGCATCGCCGTCATCCCGCCCAGCGAGAGCCCCGCGATGTGCGCCCGCTGCGCTCCGAGCGCGTCGAGGAGGGCGACGAGGTCGTCCACGAGGTCGTCGAGCGAGTACGGCCCGGCGGGCGCGGGCGACTCGCCGTGCCCGCGCGCGTCGTAGGTGACCACCCGGTACCGCTCGGCGAGGGCCGGCACCTGCGGGTCCCACATCCCCCGCGTCGCGCCCAGGGAGTTGGAGAGGACGACGACCGGCGCATCGGCCGCCCCGTCCACGGTGTACGAGACGTCGACGGCGGTCATGCGGTCCCCTCGGTGAGGCGTGCGTGGTCGGCGAGGACGGCGTCCACCTGCGCGCCCGCCTCCCCCAGGTCCGGCCCGCCGGCGAGCAACGCGGACACGTCGACGTCCGTGCGCTCGGCCAGCACCTCGCTCAGGGGACGGCCGCTCGACGCGGCATCACGGACGGCCTGCGCGGCGGCGTCGTGTGCCGCACCGCGGCCGAGCGTCGGCGCGAGCGCGTCGGCCAGGGCCGCGGCCAGCTCGGGGTCGCGGGCGACGGAGACGGAGGCCGCCATGCGGGCGACGTCGGGGCGGAGGCCGGTGAGGCTCTCCGCCAGCCACGCCGCCGCGGACCCGACCGTCGTGAGCAGCGTGGTGAGCGTCGGCCACTCGCTGTGCCAGGCACCCGCCGCGCGCTCGTGCTCCTGCTCCATGGCGGCGAACAGCGTCGCGACGAGGCCGGGGGCCCGGCGGGCGCACGCCCGGGCGGAGATGGCCGCGACCGGGTTGTGCTTGTGCGGCATCGCCGACGAGCCGCCCCGGGCCCCGCCCTCGCTGACCTCGGCCACCTCGGTCTGCGCCATCAGGACGACGTCCACCGCGACGGTGGAGACGACGCCGGCGGCCGTGCCCAGCGCACCGGCGAGGTCGGCGACCGGCAGCCGGACGGTGTGCCACGGAACGGCTGCATCGGCCAGACCG
>DATHAK010000239.1:0-2247 GCA_035296685.1 Blastococcus sp. | reverse complement strand
GGCCCGCCGGGCGGCCTACGTGGACGCCGGGTACGCCGTGGTGCACGTGAACTACCGCGGGTCCACCGGCTACGGGTCGGCCTGGCGCGACGCGCTCACCGGTCGCCCGGGGCTGACCGAGCTCGAGGATGTCGGCGCCGTGTACGACGCGCTCGTGGCCGAGGGCGTCGTCGACCCGCAGCGGGCGCTGCTGTCGGGCGGGTCGTGGGGCGGCTTCCTCACGCTGCTCGGCCTGGGCACCCAGCCGGAGCGTTGGGCGGCCGGCATCGCCGAGGTGCCGGTGGCCGACTACCTCGCGGCCTACGAGGACGAGATGGAGGGCCTGCGGGCCTACGACCGGGCGCTGTTCGGTGGGTCACCGGAGGAGGTGCGCGACGTGTACGTGCGCTCGTCGCCGATCACCTACGTGGACGCCGTCGCCGCGCCGGTGCTGGTGGTGGCCGGCGCCAACGACCCGCGGTGCCCGATCCGGCAGATCGACAACTACCTGACGAGGCTCGAGGAGCTCGGCAAGGAGCACGAGGTGTATCGGTTCGACGCCGGCCACGGCTCGCTGGTCATCGAGGAGACCATCCGCCAGGTCGAGGTGGCGTTGGCCTTCGCGTTGAGGCACGTCCGGCCCTGACCGGACTTCTCCCGCCGGAAGTCCGGTCGACGGTCACCGCTTGGCGGCGATGAGCTCCGCGATCTGGACGGTGTTGAGCGCGGCGCCCTTGCGCAGGTTGTCGTTGCTCACGAACAGCGCCAGGCCCCGGCCGTCGTCCACGCCGGGGTCCTGCCGGATCCGGCCGACGTAGCTGGGGTCGCGTCCGGCGGCCTGCAGCGGCGTGGGGACGTCGGAGAGCTCGACCCCCGGCGCTGCCGACAGCAGCTCGGTGGCCCGCTCGACCGACAGCGGCCGGGCGAACTCGACGTTCAGCGAGAGCGAGTGCCCGGAGAACACCGGCACCCGCACGCAGGTGCCGGAGACCCTCAGGTCGGGGATGCCGAGGATCTTCCTGCTCTCGTTGCGGAGCTTCTGCTCCTCGTCGGTCTCGAAGCTGCCGTCGTCGACGACCGAGCCGGCCATCGGCAGCACGTTGAAGGCGATCGGCGCCACGTACTTCCGCGGCTCGGGGAAGGCCACGGCCGACCCGTCGTGCGCGAGCTCCGCGGCCTTGTCGACGACGGCCTTGACCTGCGAGTCCAGTTCCTCGACGCCGGCGACGCCGCTGCCGGAGACGGCCTGGTACGTGCTCGCCACGATGCGGACCAGCCCGGCCTCGTCGTGCAGCGGCTTGAGCACCGGCATCGCGGCCATCGTGGTGCAGTTCGGGTTGGCGATGATGCCCTTGCGGATCTCGCTCAGGGCGTGCGGGTTGACCTCGCTGACGATCAGCGGGACGTCGGGGTCGCGCCGGTAGGCGGAGCTGTTGTCGATCACGGTGACGCCGGCCGCGGCGAAGCGCGGCGCCTGCGCCTTCGAGGTGGTGGCGCCGGCCGAGAAGATCGCGATGTCGAGGCCGGTGGGGTCGGCGGTCGAGGCGTCCTCGACGGTGATCTCCGTGCCACCCCAGGGCAGGGTGCTGCCGGCCGACCGGGCCGAGGCGAACAGCCGCAGCTCGGCGATCGGGAAGTTCCGCTCCGCCAGGATCTCCCGCACGACCCGCCCGACCTGGCCGGTGGCGCCGACGATGCCGACCCGCAGGCCGCTCTCGCTGAATCCGCTCATCGTCCGGTTCCTCCGTAGACCACGGCCTCGACCTCGTCGGAGCCGAGTTCGAACGCGTCGTGCACCGCGCGGACGGCGACGTCGACGTCGGTGTCGCGGGTGACCACGGAGATGCGGATCTCCGAGGTGCTGATCAGTTCCAGGTTGACACCGGCGTCGGCGAGCGCGCCGAAGAACTTGGCCGACACGCCGGGGTGGGAGCGCATCCCGGCACCGACCAGCGACACCTTGCCGATGTGCTGGTCGAAGCTGACGTCGCTGTAGCCGACGGTGTTCTTCACCTTCTCCAGCGCCGCCAGCGCGGCCGGGCCGTCGCTCTTGGGCAGCGTGAAGGAGATGTCGGCGATCTTGCTGGCCCCGGCCGACACGTTCTGCACGATCATGTCGATGTTGATCTCGGCGTCGGCGAGCACGCGGAAGATCTGTGCGGCCTCGCCGGGCCGGTCGGGGACCCCGTAGACGGTGATCTTGCCTTCGGAGCGGTCGTGCGCGACGCCCGTGATGATCGCCTGTTCCACCGGGAGGTCCTCCATCGA
>DATHAK010000238.1:0-3526 GCA_035296685.1 Blastococcus sp. | reverse complement strand
CCGGCAGCATCCGGCTCGTCCGCACGCTGATGGAGAACGACCTGGTCGACGAGCTGCGGCTGATGATCTACCCGGTCCTGCTGGGGGCCGGCGAGCGCCTCTTCGGCGAGACCAGCGACCAAAGACCGGTGCGCCTCGTCGAGACCCGGACCGTCGACGACCTCGCCTATCTCACCTACGAGGCCTTCCGGGACGCCTAGCGCAGAGGTCCTGCGCGAGCGCTGCCAGACTCGATCAGCCGGCTCTTACTCGCGCCGGCCGGCACATCGAACTCGAAGACCGCGACCGATATGCCGACTGCTCGCCCTCAACGAGAACACAGATCGCCACTTCCCCCGCCTTGATCTCTTTAGGCGTGCTTGTTGTCATCACGTGTCCGCTCGCGGCGGTCGGAACCGCGTTGGTCTACTCCTAGCTCCCGAGCACAACGGCTCGACCGGCCCGGCTCGCCGAGGCCGAGCAGGCCGCCGGCTGGACCTCTCCGGCCAGGATTCGGTCAACGAGCACTTGCGTCGTACCCGGCCGCTCGGCGTGCCGGAGTGCGGCCGATGGTAGGCCGGATGCGCCCGCGAGCTCTGCCCGCTCGGCGTGGCCGGCACGGCGCCTGGCCGAAACGCACAGCAGCCGAGGTCGGGCCTTCCCGCGCCCAGGCCTGACCGTCGAGCCCGGAACCCCGCTGTGGCTCGGCCTACTCCGGGGCTAGACGACCGTCGCGGCGCGGTAACGGAGGTACGCCATCCCGTTTCCGAACCTGCGCTCGTCCAGCAGCTCGAGCTCCACACGGACGTTGGCAGGAAGCGCCTCGGTGCCGCCCCCGACAATGATCGGCGCGACGAACAGCTGGTACTCGTCGACCAAGCCGGCCCTGATCGCGTGGCCCGCAAGCTCTGGACCGGCGACGGCGAGGTCACGTTCGGCTGAGGCCTTCATCTGCCGGATCGCCTCGGGGGCGAAATCTCGCTCGAGCCGCGTTCTCGCGCTGGACAGCGCCTCCAGCGTCTTCGAATAGACGATCTTGTCGGCGGCCCGCCAGATCTCCGCGAACTCCCGGATGACGGGTGGCTCGTCGGCGAGATCGAGCGTCTCCCAGGAGACCAGCACCTCGTACATCCGGCGTCCGTACAGGTAGGTGCCGACCGGCCGGGCGACGTCGTTGACGAAGGTATGCACCTCCTCGTCGGGCTCGCCCCAGTCGAACTTGCCGGTCTCGTCGGCGACGTAGCCGTCGAGCGACATGATCGTGAGGTAGATGAGCTTGGCCATACGTCGATCGGGGGCCCGGCCTGGCAGTGCAGGCCGGGCCGCTAGTCCCTCCTAGGAAGCCGGAACAAACCTCAGTCGCAGCGCCACGTCGATGTCGCCGCGGCGCGTCGTGGCCTCGTGGTAGTCGTTCGTCAACCAGAGACCGAGCTGGTTGCCGAACCACGGCCCGGCGGGGTTGCCGCTCTCGCCGCCCGGGATCACCTGCACGGCCTTCGGATGCGTGTGTCGCGCCTCCGCGACGAAGCGTCGCACCGGCCCGCTGCCGAACATGAACCCGTTCAGGGTCGCCGCGCGCGGGTTGTGCGACGACGCGTCGACCGCGCTGAAGCCGCCGTCAGTGGAGATTCCCGGCAGGCCCGCCCCGAGGTCGGTGAAGCCCGCGCCGGTCGGGATCGAGAACGGCCCGCCGAGCGGATGCCGGAACACGATCCGGTGGAGCTTGCCCCAGCGGTAGTCGGAGAGGTTCGTCGAGCCGCCGAAGGCGGGGGCGAAGGCCGGGCTCGCTGCGAGGTCGAGCGCGCTCTTGAGCGCCCCGAGCACGGCGGTGTCACGCCCGGTGGGGCCCGCGAAGAAGACGATCCCCGAGGCCCCGGTGCCGCCCGTCTCGAGCAGGTGCCGGAGCGCGGTCATCGCTTGATCGCCTCCCGGCAGGAAGCTGCCGAGACCGCGGGCCATGAGCGGGCCGTCCACGATCGCCGCCAGCGCACGACCGCGCCAGAGGCTGTAGATCGTCGTCGCGACGCTGGCGTCGATCTCCGCCTGGGTCGGCGGCAGCCGGAGCCCGAACGGATCGGTGGCATCGAAGCCCTCCGGGATGCCGGTCGGCGTCGAGAACTGCCAGGCTGCAAGGCGGGCGACCCCCTCCTGCACCTTCGGGTCCGCCCCGAGGGCGGCGAGCGCCGCCGGTGCGCCCGGCGTCTGGGCCGCGCGCAGTGCGGCCGTGATGTAGGGCGTGAGCACCTCGGGGTCGTTGAGCTTCTGATCGGCCTGGATCGACGTCATCTCCGAGAACGAGATGTCGCCGCCCGCGAGCGTCTCCTGCAGGCGCTTCGTCACCCGCGCGTTGCGATTGCCGTCCGAGTGACCGGGCGTGATGTAGCGGATGCCGCCGCCGGGCCGGAGCTCGTTCAGCGGGTCGTTGTCGAACGTCTGGCCGTTGGGATCCTGGTTCGCATTCGAGATCCAGCCCCGCTTCGGGTTGACTAGGCCGTCCATCTCGGCGATCGGAAGGAGCTCGTACGGCGACGCCTGGTCCTCGGCGGCCGACGGGTCGGCGATCCACTCGTTCCCGCCGGTGCCGTTGCGGAGGAAGTACGGCGGCAGGCCCGCGACGGTGCCGGCCTGGAGGTCCTCCCGCAGCGGGATCTCGCCGCTCGTCTTGTAGCCGATGTTCCCGCGGTCGTCGACGTACATCCAGTTCTGCGCCCCGAAGTCGAAGTAGCGCTGGGCATCGATCGCCTCGGCGACGGTGTCGGCTCGCGAGAGCAGGCGGAAGTAGTCGACCTCACGGGTCGGGCTGAACCCGGTGAACTGGACGGACAGCCCGGTCGTGCCGGTGACGCTGATCAGCGGCCCGTTGTTCCGTCGCGGCACGACGACCGACGCGGCCGGGACGCCGGCGGCGGGGGGCACGACGACGACGTCGTCGGCGGTGCCGTTGCCGGGCTGGTTCGCCCGGAACGTCTCGGGGATGATCTGCGTCGGCTCGAGGCTGCCCTTGTACGTCGTCGCGACGGGAACGCCGCCCGCGATCGTGAGCTGCTCCTGGTAGATGTCGGTCACGTCGGTGGGGTTCACGGTCGAGCCCCAGGAGATATGGCCGTTCGTCCCGTGCACGACGGCCGGCAGGCCCGGGAAGGTGACGCCGTACAGGGTCAGCCGCTCGCTCGGCCTGCCGTTGACGTCGACGCCGACTTCATAGAAGGTCGGCGGCGAGGCGTGTGCCAGGTGCGGATCGCTGGCCACCATCGGCCGTCCGCTCGCCGACTTCTTTCCCGACACGACCCAGATGTTCGAGCCCTGGTCCGCGGGAGCGGTCGGCAGGTTGGCCGCCTCGAGGTTCTCCAGCGCCTCCCGGGCCGCCTTGCCGATGGCCGGGGCCAGCGACGACGACGACCAGGCTGGCCCGCCGTGCTTCTTCGCCGGCTGGGAGGTCTCGCCCGGGAAGATCGACGGTGCGTGGGCGAACGGCTCGATGCGGTTCACGTCCTCGAAGAACAGCTTCCGTCCGTCGAAGCCGAGCGCGGCACCGGCTGTCTGGTAG